>NZ_JBBDQW010000061.1:62451-104041 GCF_040905785.1 Tistlia sp. | reverse complement strand
AGGCACCGGTGCTTCCCCCGTCATCCCGGACGCTAGGCGAGCCCGGAAGCCGCCAGGCTTCCGGGTGGCGAGCCTTGCGATCCGTGATCCAGCGTGCCCCGCCCCGCGCCATCCTTCCGGACCCGGCGCCGTCACGCCCCTCGAAAGGCTCGGGGCGAAGCGAAAGTGCGAGATGAGCGGCGCCGAACAAGCATTGGATCTTACACGATTCTTCGCTTCGTCCCGAGCGTGTCGAGGGGCGTGGATGCGCCGGCCGCGGGGTGGTCTCGACCGCCGCGCCGCGGCGGCCTAGACTGGGCGCGTGGCCGGCCGGCGTTGTGGGGAGCAGCGGTCGGCGCTCATCGCGAGCGCCAAGAGGGGGGCAGAAAGCCATGGCCAGAACGCTTCTCACGATCCTCGCGGCGGCGGTCGTCGCCGGCCTGGCCCTGCCGGGCGGCGCGGCGGACCTCGAGGGCGCGGCCGACCACCCGGCGATCCAGCGCTATCCCGACGCCGAGATCGTCCGCTACCAGCTCGAGGACTTCACCGACACGCACCTGCTGGTCGAGCCGGCCAGCGCCTACGGCGGCCTGTCGAAGAACCTCGACCACGCCCGGGCGCTGGAGGGCCGCGTCACGCGCATCGTCTACCGCATGCCGCCCGAGCGCAGCACGCTGGAGATCCTGCGCAACTACGAGCAGGGCCTGGCGGCCGGCGGCTTCGAGCTGCTCTTCACCTGCGCCAACGAAGCCTGCGGCGGCCGCAACTTCAACCACGCCGCCATCCCCTACAGCACCGAGTTCGCCGAGAACTACAAGGACCAGCGCTACCTGGTGGCCCGCCTCGCGCGGCCGGAGGAGGGCGACCTCTACGCCGCGCTCTACGTCGTGCGGAACACCGCCGGCGGCGGCGCCGACAAGGACCGGGTCTACGGCCACCTGGAGGTCGTCGAGCTGACCCCGATGGCGGCCGGCCTGGTGACGGTCGACGCCGCGGCCATGGCCGAGGGCCTGGAGGCAGAGGGCCGGGTCGCGCTCTACAACATCTTCTTCGGCTTCGACAGCGCCGAGCTGGAGCCCGACTCGGCCCCGGCACTGCAGGAGATCGCCCGACTGCTCGCCGACCAGCCGGATCTGGAGGTGCTGATCGTCGGCCACACCGACGGCCAGGGCGGGCTCGACTACAACCTCGAGCTCTCGCGCAAGCGCGCCGCCGCCGTGGCCGCTGCACTGGCCGCGGAACACGGCGTCGCGGCGGGCCGCATGACCCCGGCCGGCGTCGGCTTCCTGGCGCCGGTAGCGACCAACCGTACCGAGCAGGGCCGCGCGCTCAATCGCCGCGTCGAGCTTGTCGACTACCGCTGAGCCGGCGGCCGCCCCGCCGGCATCGCGCCAGGCCCCCGTCGGCGTGGTGCTGCTGAACACGCGCTTCCCGCGCCTGCCCGGCGACATCGGCAACCCCGCCTCCTTCGACCGGCCGGTGCTCTATCGCCGGGTCGCGGCGGCGAGCGTCGCGGCGGTGGCGCGCCCCGAGGGGATCGAGCCGGCGCTGGCCGAGGCGATTCTGGCGGCGGGGCGGGCGCTGGTCGCCGAGGGCGCCGCCGTGATCGCCACCAGCTGCGGCTTCCTGGGCGAGCTGCAGGCGCGCCTGGCGGCGGCCCTGCCGGTGCCGGTGGCGGCCAGCGCGCTCAGCCTGCTGCCCCAGGTCCGCGCCCGCCACGGCGCGGCGGCGCGCCTCGGCATCCTGACCTTCGACGCCCGGCGCCTGACGCCGCGCCACTTCGGCGGCCACTGGTCCGAGGACCTGCTGGTCGAGGGCCTCGAGCAGGGCCGCACGCTCTACCCGGCCATCGCCGAGGACCGCGCGGCCTTCGATCCGGCCGCCGCCGAGGCCGACGTCGCCGAGGCGGCGGCGCGCCTGCTGGCGCGCGCCGGGCGGCTCGACGCCGTGGTCCTGGAATGCACCAACATCGGTCCCTACGCCGCGCGGGTGCGCGCGGTCACGGGGGCCGCGGTCTACGACCTGGTCGGCAGCCTGCGGGCACAGCCGGAGGTCTCCACGACCGCCCAGGGAACCCGAATCCCCTGTTAGCCGTTGCCTCGGGGACGCATTTCCTCGGCATTCCCCCAATGAGGGCCCCGGAATGAGGGCCGATGCCATCGGCGGACGCTCGTCGGCATCGCCGCCTCGTCTGGGGGCAACTACACCACAGGCGTTCAGAGATCCGGATTTCTGCACTTTGGGAACGAGCGAGCCTCTCAGACCGCCCAGCCTGCCCGCCGCCCGGACGGTCCGTCCCAAGGCGGTGCGGCGCGTCGAGCCCGGAGCGCTGGAGTCGCCGCATCTCAGGGCGCTGGTCGCCTGGTACGAGGACGCCAGAGGCGCCGACGGCGGGTGGCCGCCGCGCGACGCCTTCCGGCCGGAAGCCCTGCCGCCGGCCACCCTGCCCCACGTCGGCATGGTCGAGATCGAGCCGGAGCCCTTCCGCGTGCTCTACCGGGTGCTCGGCTCGGCCCTCACCGCCCTGATCGGCGGCCAGGCGGTTTCCCTGCGCTACCTGGACGAGCTCGACTGGCCACAGCGCGCCTACTTCGAGACGACCTGGCGGGACGCCTACGCGCAGCCGACGCCGCTGTTCCTGCGCGGCCTGCAGACAATCCGCGAGATCAGCTTCGACTTCGAGTTCTGCGCGCTGCCGATCGGCACGCCGACCGACAGCCGGCGCCGCTACATCATAGGCGAGGACTACCTGGACCTAGAGGCCTGGCGCCGCGCCGCGGCCCTGAGCAGCGGCCGGCCGATCTAACCGGGCGCCCTGACGGGCAGGCAACCCCGCCCGCGCCTCGCCGGACACGGAAAGGGCTGCGCCACCCTGGCCGCTCAGCCCTGGACGCGCATCGACTCGATCTTGCCGGCGGCTTCCGCCTCGAGAACCCACTTGGGCTTGCGGCCGACGCCGCTCCAGGTCAGGTCGGGGTTCTCGGGATGGCGGAACTTCGGCTTGAGCTGGCGCTTGCCGGTCTTGCGGCCGGCCGACTTCTTGGCGCCGCCGACCAGATCGTCCAGATCGAAGCCCCACTTCGCCGCCGCGTTCCGCGCGTCCTTCAGCGCTGTCTTGCGCTCTTCCTTCTGCTTCTTGGCGATGCTCGCCTGAGCGTTGGCGATCAGCTCATTGAGTTCTTTAACGCTCATCTTGTCCAGATTGATCGACGGCATGTAGGGCCCTTTCGAATGGCATTGGGGAAATTCACGCTGAACGTAACCGTTCGGTGGAAATGCACAAGAGGCCTTTCTCGTTCCCTTGCCATTCGGCCCCACGAAAGAGAATCGGCGCGGGCGCCAACTCAATTTCCGCTTGTCGCCAGGAAGCGCCGCAATTCTTCGGCCAGTTCCCGCACCTGCGGCGCCCGGAGCAGGCTGTAATGGTCGCCGGCTAGCGTCACGCTTTCGAGATCTCCGCCGGTCGGTGTCGACCAGCCGCCCAGAGTCTCGCCGGCGCCGGAGTCCCGGGCTGCAAAGAACCTGACCCGGCCGCGATAGGGCCCCGGCAGGTAGGCGTCCATCGCCGCGGCGTTGGCCCGGAACAGGGCGAACATTCGCCGCACCTCCGCGGGCTCGATTTCCGGCGGCAGCAGCCTTTCCTGCTGCGTCCGCTCCAGCAGCGCCTCGATATCCGGGTCCGGAACCGTCGGCGGCTCGAGCCCCAGCTCCCGCGCGAAGGCCGCCAGCAGCAAGGCGCGCTCCGCGCCCGGACGATCAGCGCCCGGCCGATCCAACTGGGCGAGCCCCCGCTCCTCGAGCGTCTTCAGCGCCTCCGGCGTGTAGCTGTCGATCAGCGCCAGGGTCGCCACCTCTTCCCCGTCCCGCCGCAGGCAACGCGCCATCTCGTAGGCGACGAGGCCACCCATCGACCAGCCGCCCAGGTGATAGGGGCCGCTCGGCTGAACGCCCCGGATCGCCGCCACGTAGAGCTCGGCCAGATCCTCGATGCTTCCGGGATGCGCCCCTTCGGCCGCACCGGGGGCCTGCAGGGCATAGACCGGCCGCTGCTCGCCGAGGCTGCGCGCCAGCTCGCGGTAAGCCAGCACGTTGCCCGATCCCCCGTGGACGCAGAACCAGGGCGCGTCCGCGCCCTTCGGCTGCAGGCAGACGAGCGGCGAAGAAGAAAGCTCGCCTTTGTCGAGAAACTGCGCCTGCCCCGCGATCGTCGGTGCCTCGAAAAGCGAAGCGATCGGCATTTCCCGGCCGAGCCGCCTGTGGACGAGGCCTGCCAGCCGAACCGCCAGCAGGGAATGGCCGCCGAGATCGAAGAAGTCGTCGTAGACGCCGATCCGCTCGACCGCCAGGACCTCGCGCCAGATCGCGGCGAGATCGCTTTCCAGCGCCGTGCGCGGCTCGACCGGCGCCCGCGATTCGAAGGCGGCGAGCTGTCGCTGCGCCAGCGCCTTGCGGTCGATCTTGCCGCCGGCGGTCACGGGCAATTCCGGCAAGGAAACAACAACCGCCGGTATCATGTAATCTGGAAGCCTCTCCGCCAGCGCCGACTTCAGCCAGTGCGTTTCCGGCTCGGAGGAATCGGCATGGAAAACGACAAAGGCGACCAGCTGCTCGCGCTCCTTCACCGGGCGCAACAGCACGGCGGCGTTGCGGATAGGCTCCAGCCCCCGGAGCGCGGCCTCGATCTCGCCGGGCTCGACGCGGAAGCCCCGGACCTTGACCTGCCGGTCGAGCCGCCCGAGGAACTCGAGATTGCCGTCCTCGCGCCAGCGCGCGCGATCGCCGGTCCGGAACAGGCGCGTGCCGTCGAGCGGACTCTCGACGAACCGTTCCCGGGTCAACTCCGGCCGGTTCAGGTAGCCGAGCGCGAGCCCCGCCCCGCCGATGTGCAGCTCGCCCGGCACGCCGACCGCCACCGGCTGCCCGTAGCGGTCCAGCACGCAGGCGCTTTCGCCCGGCAGCGGGCGCCCGATCGGCACCGGCCCGGCGAAGCCCGGCTCGCGGCAGGCGTCGCCGGCCTCGTAGAGCAGGCTGGTGACGGTCGTCTCGGTCGGACCGTAGGCATTGACCAGGCGGCAGGCGCCGAGCGGGCTGTCGCGCCACAGCGACAGCGTCTCGGGCGAGAGTGCCTCGCCGCCGACGATCGCCAGGCGCAGCGAAGCGAGCGCGGCCCAGTCGGAGGTCTGGGCGGTGTCGAGCAGCAGCTCGTGGAGCAGGCCCGGCGGCAGGTCGATCACCGTGAGGGCGAGCTCGGCGACCTTGCGCCGGAAGCTCCGCGCCGACCAGAGCTCCTCCGGCCGCAGGACCACCGCCGCGCCGCTCAGCAGGCCGGGCAGGATCTGCTCCAGCGAGGCGTCGAAGGTGGTGGCGGCGAACTGCAGGATGCGGTCCCGGGGCGTCAGCCCGTAGCAGTCGCGCACCACTCGGCAGTGGTGGCCGATCGCCCGGTGCGGGATCGCCACGCCCTTGGGCTCGCCCGTCGAGCCCGAGGTGTAGATGACGTAGGCGCAGGCCCCTGGCTCGGCGGGGGTCGGCTCGGCCGGGGTCGGCTCGTCCGCGGTCGCGTCCGGCCCGGACAGATCCTCTATCGCCACGCAGGGCGGCGCGTTCTTCAGGGTCGCGACCCGCTCGCGGGCGGCGGCGTCGGCGACGAGCAGGGTCATGGCGCTGTCGTCGAAGAGGTGGCGCAGGCGCTCGACGGGATGGTCGGGCGCGACCGGCAGGTAGACGCCGCCGGCCCGCCAGATCGCCAGCAGCGCGACGACCGCGGCGGGTCCGCGCGCCAGGCAGACGCCGACGGCCTCGCCCCCGGCGAGGCCCCGTCGGCGCAGCAGCGCCGCCAGGCGCGCGCTTCGCCGGTCGAGCTCGGCGTAGCTCAGGGTCTCCCGCTCGAAGAGCAGCGCGGGGGCCTCGGGAGTCAGGGCCGCCTGGCGTCGGAACTGCGCGACGAGCCCCTCCGCCTCGGCCTCGTCGCCGCTGGTCGCCCCGGCCAGGGGAACGGCCGGCAGCGCGTGCGCGCGCAGGCTGGCCTGCGGCCGGCTGGCGAGGGAGTCCAGCAGGTGCAGGTAGTGCGCCATCAGCCGGTGCAGGCTGTCGGCGCGGAACAGCGCGGCGTCGTAGTCGATGCGCAGGCGGAAGCCCTCGGCCTCGCGGGTGACCTCGAGCGCGAGATCCTGGCCGCCTTCCTGTTCCAGGCCCGGCAGCAGTTCGACCGGCGGCAGCGCCCCGCTCGCCGCGCGCAGCGCCTGCAGGTCGGCCTGCTGGACGAAGTTCTGGTAGGCGAAGACGACCTGATAGGGCACCGCGCCGGCCTGGTCCTGGGTCAGCCTCAGGGACTGCAGCAGGGTCGGAAAGGGATAGTCGGCATGATCGAGCGCCTCGGCCAGGGTCAACTGCAGGTGCCGCAGGAAGTCCGCCGCCGCCTGCTCGCCGGAGAGCCGGCTGCGCAGGACGACCGGGTTGACGAAGTAGCCGACCGACCCCTCGAAGCGCTCCTCCGGCCGCCCCGCCGTCGGCATCCCGACCAGGATGTCTTCCTCGCCGGAATAGCGATGCAGCAGCAGCTTGAGCGCGCCCAGGAAGACCACCGAGAGGTTGACCTGCAGCGAGCGGGCCAGGGCCTCGGCCCGGCGCGCGAGCTCAGGCGCCAGGCTCGCCTCGTGGCTGGCGCCGGCGCCCGGAACGGCCGGCCGCGGGTAGTCGCCGAGCAGGAGCTGCCCCGGCAGGTCGCCGGCGAGCTGTCGCTGCCAGTAGGCGAGCTGGGCCTGCGCCCGGCTGCCGGCCAGGAAATCCTGCTGCCAGCGCACGAAGGCTCCGTAGCCGGCCGCCATCGGCGGCTCCGGCAGCGCCCCACTCCCAAGGCGGCCGTAGGTTTCCAGCAGAGCCTTGACGAGCAGCATGGCCGAGCGGCCGTCGAAGACGATGTGGTGGACCAGGATCAGCAGGTAGCTGCGCTCGCCGGCCTCGGGCGAGAGCAGCAGCACCCGGAGGAGCGGCCCCCGCTCCAGGTCGAAGGGTTGCCGGCTGCGGGCGCGCAGGAGCTCGAGGATCTCGGCCTCTGAGACCAGGGCGGTGCGCTCCTGCTCGAACTGCAGCCGGGCATCGGCCGGCACCCGCCAGGTCAGCTCCTCCTCCTGCCGCCCGAAGACCGAGCCCAGCACCGGGAAGCGCCGGAGCAGCAGCTCGCAGGCCCGGCGAAGCCGCCCGGCGTCCAGGCCCGGGCCGAAGCGCAGCGCGACCGGCACGTTGTAGGCGCTGGAGCGCGGATCCAGCTGCTGCAGCAGCCACAGCCCCTTCTGCCCCTCGGACAGGGGCAATGGCGCCTCGCCGCCGGCGGCTTCCGCCACCCCCGGGTCCTCGGCCGCGACCGGCGCGGGCTCGTCCTGGCGGGTGGCGGCGAAGGCCGCCAGGGTCGCCGGCGAGGGATGGGCGAGCAGGTCGCGCGAGGAGAGCGTCACGCCGAAGGTCTGCTCGAAGCCGCGGCGCAGGCGCGTCAGCGACAGGGAGTCCAGGCCCTGGTCGAGGAAGCTCGCGGCCGCGGTCACCGCCTCGGCGGCAAGTCCCGTCAGCTGGCGCACGCCCTGGGTCAGGTAGCGCTCCATGTTGTCCTGCAGCGAGCACGCCGCGTCGAAGGCGAAGGCCTCGGCCGGCGCAGCCTCCGCCTGCGGCTGGCCGCCCGGCAGGAAGCCCTCGCCCAGCCAGTGGCGCTGCCGCTCGAAGGGGTAGGTCGGCAGGGCGGCTCGCCGCGCCGCGCCATCGATATGCAGCGCCTGCCAGGCGATACGCGCGCCCCTGGCCCAGTAGAGAGCGAGCTTCTCGAGGTCGCGCTCGGCCAGCAGCAGCTCGAGCGTCGCCCGCCCGGTCCGGCCGGACAGCAGCTGCCGGATCTCCGACGCCTCGTCGTCGCCCGTGCCGCTCTGGATCGCCGCCGCGCCCTCGCCGGGCTCGCCCAGGAAGGCGCGCAGGGTGCGGAGCAGCTGCTCCCGCCCCTCGACCACGAAGGCCAGGCGGTGCGCCATCGCCTCGCGCCCGGTCTGCAGGGTGTAGGCCAGGTCGGCGAGCGGAAGCTCCGGCCGCTGTTCGAGGAACTCCAGCAGGCGCCGGACCTGGACCGCCAGCTGCGCCGCGGTGCGGGCCGACAGCGGGATCAGCTGCGGCGCATTCTGCGGCGCCCGCGGCGCGTCCTGCGCGGGGGCGTCGTATTCCTCGAGGATCAGGTGGGCGTTCGAGCCGCCGGCGCCGAAGGAGCTGACCGAGGCCCGCCGCGGCTGCTCGCGCGGCTCGCCGCCGTCGAGCGAGATCACCGGCCGCCGCCAATCCTCGAGGCGGCGCTGCAGGCGGAAGGGCGTCTGCGCGAAGTCGAGGTTCGGATTCAGCGGCTCCGCCTTGATGGTCGGCACCAGCTGGCGGTGGCGCAGCTGCAGGACGACCTTGATCAGCTGCGAGATGCCCGAGGCCGCCTCGGCATGGCCGATGTTCGACTTGACCGAGCCGATCGCGCAGAACTGCCGGTCGTCGGTGAAGCGCCGGAAGCCCTCGCTCAGCGCCCGGAGCTCGATGGCGTCGCCGAGCGGCGAGCCGTTGGCCGCCGACTCGACGTAGGAGAGGCTGCGCGGGTCGATCCCTGCGCGCGCGAAGTTGCCGGCGATCAGGTCGGCCTGGGCCGAGGCGCTCGGCACCCGGTAGCCGTTGGACTGGCCGGCGTGGTTCACCGCCGTCGACTTGATCACCGCCAGGATCTCGTCGCCCTCCTCGAGGGCCGCCTGCAGGGGCTTGAGCAGCACCGCGCCGACCGCCTCCGCCGGCAGGTAGCCGTCGCCCTCGCCGAAGCTGGTGCTGTCCGGGTGGCTGCCGATCAGCTGGGCGGCGGACAGGCCGACGTACTTCTTCGGGTGGATCGTCAGGTTGACGCCGCCGGCGATGGCGAGGCGGCACTCGCCCCTGAGCAGGCTCTCGCAGGCCATGTGGACGGCGTTCAGCGCCGAGGAGCAGAGCGTGTCGACGGCGACGCTCGGGCCCTGGAAGTCGAAGAAGTAGGAAACCCGGTTGGCGATCGAGCTGGGCGAGGAGAGGACCAGCAGGGACTCGCGCAGCAGGTCGGACTGGAAGGCGTGGTGCTGCTGGGTCATGGAGCCGACGAAGACGCCGACCCGCGAGCCGCCGAGGCGCTGCAGGGTCTCGCCCAGGTAGCCGGAGGATTCCAGCAGGGTCCAGACCGTCTCCAGGAACAGCCGCTCCTGCGGATCGAGGAGCTCCGCCTCGCTGGGCGTGATGCGGAAGAAGGCGGCGTCGAAGCGCTCGACTTCCTCCAGGAAGCCGCCCCACTTGCAGTAGGTCTTGCCGGCCCTCGTCCTGTCGGGATCGAAGTAGGCGCCGTGGTCCCAGCGCGCCGCCGGCACTTCCGTGATGCAGTCGCGACCCTGCGCCAGGTTCTGCCAGAAGGCCTCCAGGTCTTCGGCCTGGGGGAAGCGGCCGGCCATGCCGACGATGGCGATATCCCGGGTGGCCGCCGCCGGGGCTGCCGCCGGGAGCGGCGGCGCGGGAACGGCTTCGGACGGCGCCATGGCGGGCGGGGGCGCTGCTTCCGGGGCCGGCGGGGCGACCGGCGAGGGAGCCGCTGGGGGCGCCGCGTCCGGGGCCAGGTCGAAGAGCGCGGCGAGGCGCTCGCCGTGTGTCCCGGCGAGATGGGCGCTGACCGCCTCGATGGTCGGGTACTCGAAGAAGAGCGTCCGGGAGAGCGGGCCGAGCAGCTTCTCCAGGTCGTCGGTCAGCTTCATCATGGAGACGGATTCGAGGCCGTACTCCTCGAGCGGCACGTCCTCCTCGATCCGCTCGGAAGGCAGCTTCAGCATCTCCGAAAGCCGCGTCGCGATGGTCGCCGCGATGCGCTCGGCCAGCAGCGCCGAGTCGCTCCCCCCGCCCCGCGCTTCGGCGGCCGGCGGCGCCGCGGCGGGCGCCTCCACGACCGGCGCTTCCTGCGCCGGCGCGTCGCGGTCGGCCGTTTCCGCCGGCCCGCCCAGGAACAGCCCGCCCAGGAACAGCCCACGGAGACGCGGCCCGTCGCCCTGCAGCACCAGGATCTGGTCGCCCTCGGCGCCGAGGGCCCGGTAGAATGCGGCGATCCCGGCCGCCGTCTCCAGCGGCAGCAGGCCGGCGCCGCGCCACATCTGCTCCTGGCTGCGGGCGTCCAGGGTCATGCCGCCGTCCCGCCACAGGGGCCAGTCGAGGGAGAGCGTGCGGCCCCGTGGCGGCGGGAGGCCGGCGTCGTCGCTTGCCGCCCCGGCCGCCAGCCGGTTGCGGTGGGCGGCATAGGCGTCGAGGAAGGCGTTGGCCGTCGCGTAGTCGCCCTGCCCCGGGTTGCCCAGGGCCCCGGCCAGGGAGGCGAAGAGGACGAAGAAGTCGAGGTCCAGGGAGCGGGTCGCGCGGTCGAGGTTGACGACGCCCGAGACCTTGGCGGCCAGCACCTCGCGGAACTCGGCCGCGCTCTTCCTCAGCAGGAAGGCGTCGCGGGTGATCCCGGCGCTGTGCAGGATGCCGTCGAGGGCGGGCCGCCCGGCCGCCCGGCCCTCGCGCTCCAGCTCCTCGACCAGGGCCCGGACCGCCGCCGCGTCGGCGACGTCGAGGCGGCGGTACTCGACCCGGGCGCCCTCGGCCCGCAGGGCCTCCAGCGCCGCCGAGCGCGGCGCGTCGAGCGGCGAGCGGCCGGTCAGGATCAGGGTCACGTCCGGGACCTGCCGGACGATCTCGCGCGCGAAGATCAGGCCGAGGCCGCCGGCACCGCCGGTGATCAGGTAGACGCCGCCCTGCCTCCAGGCCGGCGGGGCCGGCCGCGGCTCTGCCTCCAGCTCGGCCCAGCCCGGCACCTCCCGGCGGCCCTGCCGGTAGCGAACCTGCCGGTCGGCCGGCGACCCTCCGTTGGCGCGCAGCAGGCCGGCCAGGGCCTCGGGATCGAGGGCGAGCGCGGCGGCGTCGAGCTCGATGACCTGGCCGACGACCTGCGGGTTCTCCATGGCGGCGGTCTTCAGCAGTCCCGCCAGGGCGGCGCAGAGGCTGCCCGGGCAGGCCGACCCCGGGACCTCCTCGCCGATCACGACCTGCAGCAGCACCGGCGCCGTGGGCTTGCCGCGGAGCAGCGTGGCGAGCGCCTCGAAGACTTGAAGGGCATAGTCGCCGAAGCAGCCGTCGAGGGTGTCGCTGTCGGAGGCGAGCGGCGTCACCGCCAGGCCCGGCAGCGCCGGCGGCCGGCCGACCGCCAGGATCCGGTGCTCGCCGTAGGCGGGGGCGCCTGCCGCGGGGATCTCCTGCGCCCGCCACAGGGGCCGCGCGAGCAGCGTCTCCGCGGCCGGCTCCTCGCGGCGCGCGGCGGGCGCCGACGCGGCGGGCGTCGCCGGGCGCGAGGCGGTCTCGGGCAGCGCGATCCAGTAGCGCTCCCGCGCGAAGGGATAGGTCGGCAGGCTGATCCGTGCCGGCGGCTCCTCCGTCTCCGGGTAGAGCCGGCGCCAGTCGAGCGCGGCGCCGCCGACCCAGGCCGCCGGCAACTCGGCGAGAGGCGCATCGGCGGGGCCGGCGGGCGCCGCATCGGCGGAGCGGGCGCGACCGACCGCAAGGCCCGACCGGTCGCCCGCCAGGAAGCGCTCCAGGCGCTCGGCCAGCGCCGGCAGCGAGACCGCGAGGAAGGCCAGGCGATAGGGCATGGCCTCGCGCCCAACCTGCAGGGTGTAGGCGAGGTCGCGCAGCGAGGGACCCTGCCCCGCGCCCGTCCCGCGCTCGCGAATGAACGCCAGGAGGCTGTCCGCGTAGTCGCGCAGCTGCGCCTCGGTGCGGGCCGAGAGCGGGATCAGCGCAGGCGACTCGGCGGCCGGGCGGCGGGCCGCCGGCCGCTCCGCCGGGACGTACTCCTCGACGAGCAGGTGGGCGTTGGCGCCGCCGGCGCCGAAGGAGGAGACGCCGGCGACCCGGCGATGGCTCCGGCCGTCGATCACCGGCGCGGGCCAGGGACGGAGCTCCCTGTTGACCCGGAAGGGCGCCGAGGCGAAGTCGATGTTGGGGTTCGGCGTCTCGGCGTGCAGCGAGGGCGCGATCTGGCCCTCGCGCAGCTGCAGCAGCACCTTGGTCAGGGCTGCGATGCCGGCCGCCGCCTCGGTGTGGCCGATGTTCGACTTCGAGGAGCCGATCCAGCAGGCGGTGCCGGGCTCCCAGCGGCGGCCGAAGGCCCGGGTCAGTCCGGCGATCTCGATCGGGTCGCCGAGCCGGGTGCCGGTGCCGTGCGCCTCGAGGTAGCCGATCGCGCGCGGGTCGATCGCGGCCTCGCGCAGGGCGCGGTCGATGACCGCCTGCTGGGCCCGGGGGTTGGGCACGCTGTAGCCGTTGGTCCTGCCGCCGTGATTGAGCGCGCTGCTCTTGATCACGCCGTAGATGTGGTCGCCGTCGCGCTCGGCCTCGGCGAGGCGCTTCAGCAGGACCACGCCGACGCCCTCGCTCGGCACGTAGCCCTCGCCGCCGGCGCCGAAGCTCTCGCACTTGCCGCGCGCCGAGATGAACTGCCCGGCGCTGAGCAGGCTGTACTTGCTGGGATGGACGTTGAGGTTGACGCCGCCGGCGAGCGCGAGGTCGGTGCGCCCGAGCCTGAGATCCTGGCAGGCCAGGTGGATGGCCGTCAGGGAGCTGGAGCACATGGTGTCGACCGCCATGCTGGGGCCGTGCAGGTTGAGCGCGTAGGACGCCCGGTTGGCGATGCTGGCGTAGAAGTTGCCGAGGTTGACGTCGCGTCCCTGCAGGCGCGCCTCGAGCCCGAGGAGCTGGTACTCGCCGTACATCACCCCGGCGTAGACGCCGACCTGCGCCGGCAGGTCCTCCTCGTCGGCGGCGCCGGACGGCGGCTTCTGCAGGTCCTCGCGGCGGTAGCCGGCGTCCTCCATCGCCATCCAGGCGTGCTCCAGGAATATCCGCTCCTGGGGGTCCATGTACTCGGCGGCGCCGGGCGAGATGTTGAAGAACAGCGGGTCGAAGCAGTCGGCCTCGGCGATGAAGCCGCCCCACTTGCAGGCATGCTGCCGACCGCCGTCTTCGCCGTAGAAGGCGCGCCAGTCCCAGCGCTCCGCCGGCACCTCGGTGATGCAGTCGCGGCCGTCGCGCAGGTTGCGCCAGTAGTCATCGAGGGTGCGCGACTGCGGGTAGCGCCCGGACAGGCCGACGATGGCGATGTCGAGCGGCCCGGCGGCGCCGGGCGTCGTACCGGCCGCAGGGGCGGCTGGACGCGGGCTTGGCTCTTGCCGGGTCGCGGACACCTCGATCAGGGGGGCCTCGATCGCGCGCATCGACGGCAGGCCGGCCGGCTCGTCGGCGGCGAAGAGCGCCAGCAGCTGCGGCCGGTGCGCCTCGAGGAAGTGGTCGACCAGCTCTCCGAGCGTCTGGTACTCGAAGAAGAGCGTCTTCGACAGCGCGCCGAAGGGCTGCTCCAGGGCCGTTGTCAGCTCCATGACCATCATGGAATCGATGCCGTAGGAATCGAGCGCGTCGTCCGCCCGGATCTCCTCGACCGGGAACTTGAGCGCCGTCGACAGCAGCTCCTTGAAGAAGGCGACGGTCCGGCTTCTCAGCGCGGCGGCCTCGAGCGGCGCAGCCTCCTCGCGCCGGACCTGCGGCTCGGCCGCGGCCGGACTCGCGGCGGCCGGCTTCGGCTCGGCGGGCGCGGCCTCGACGAGCCGCGAGGTCAGGCCGGCGATCCGCACCTGCACCCGGCCCTGGTCGTCACAGAGGTCGATGTCGAGCTTGCGCACCCGCGCGCCCGGCAGGCTGCCGGCACGCGGCCGCACCCAGGCCCAGGCCTCGGCGGTGCAGGCGCCGAAGACCTCGAGGCTCTCGACCGCGAAGGGCAGCGCCAGAGTCGGCCCGGCCCCCGGTTCCGCCGCGGCGCCCAGGGTCAGGCCGATCGAGGCCTGCAGGGCCGAGTCCAGCAGGCAGGGGTGCAGGACGTAGCGGTCGAGCGTCGCGGCCAGGGCGGCCGGCAGCCGCAGCCGCGCCAGGACCTCCTCCTCGCCGACCTGCAGCTCCTCGAGGCCGCGGTGGCCCGGCCCGTAGTCGAGCCCCGCCGCGGCAAAGGCCGCGTAGCACTCCGCGGCCTCGATCCTCCGCGAAGCGGTCCGGGCGCGCAGCACCGGCAGGTCGAGCCGCGGCGCCTCGGCGGCCGGGCCGAGCGAAACGGCGCCGCGGCCGTGGACCTGCTGCTCCCCGTCGCCGGCCTCGTCCGCGGCCCGGCTCGACACCTCGTAGCGCAGGCCGCCGGCCTGGTCCGGCGTCAGCGTGACTTCGAGCCGGCGCGGCCGGTCGACGACCGCGGGGGCGACCCAGACCACGTCCTGCAGCCGCACGACCCCCTCCGGCCGCGCTTCGTCGGCCGTCGCCAGGGCCAGGGCGGCGCGCGCCATCTCCAGGTAGGCGACCCCCGGCAGCACCCTGCGGCCCTGGACCCGGTGGTCGGCGAGGAAGAACTCCTCGCCGCTCAGGAGGCTGCCGAAGCGGGCCTGGCGCAGGGTCGAGAGGTTCTCGTGGACCAGGGGATGCAGGAGGCTCGCGGCGGCCGGGCTTGCCGGCGCCGCCGCCGGCCGCGCCTCGATCCAGTGCCGCTGCTCGGCGAAGGGATAGCCGGGGACGGAGATCCGGCGCGGCCGGCGCGGATAGCAGCCGGCCTCGCCGTAGAGCCGCTGCCAGTCGAGGTCCAGCCCCTGGACCCAGAGCTCGAGCAGGCGCTCGAGCTTGCCGCGCCGCATCCACTGGCCGAGCGCCTCCTGCAGGTCCTCGTCGGCGCGGAAGGCCGAGAGCAGTCCCCTGCCCTGCTTCGCCCGCCCGACGAGAAGTCCCGCGACCGTCTCTCCGCCGTCCTCCAGGAAGGCGCGCAGCCGCTCCTCCAGCTCGGCCAGCGAGCGCACGACCAGCCCGAGGCGCTCCTCCATCGGGTCGCGCCCGATCTGCAGCGTGTAGGCGAGGTCGGCAAGGCTGATATCCGGCCTCGCCGCGCCGCCCGGTCCCCGCGCCGGTTCTTCGTCGGGCGAGCCCGCCTCTTCCTCCAGGCGCAGGCGCAGCGCCGGCTCCCGCTCCAGCAGGGCGGTCGCGATCGCGGCGAGGCTGTGGTTCTCCAGGAAGGCGGCGGCGCCGAGCTCCAGGCCGAGGGCCTCCTGCAGGGCCGTCTGCAGCAGCGTCCTCTGCAGCGGCTCGAAGCCGTAGCCGTCGAGGAACTGGGCCGGGTCGAGCTCCCGCGGCTCGACGCGCAGGATCTCCGCCGCAAGGTCCCGGAGCCGCCCGCTCAGCAGGGACTGCGCCGCCGAAGCCGCCTCGCCCGTCTCCGCCTCGCCCGTCTCCGCCCCGCCCGTCTCCGCCCCGCCCCTGCCGAGGAAGGCGAGCAGGGAGGCGGCATAGGCCTTCAGGCGCTCCGGCGTCTTGGCCGAGAGCACGACCGCCCGCGGCAAGGCCTCCTCCTCGGACGGACGGTCTGCAAGCGCCTGTTCCCGCGGGTACTCCTCGAGGACAAGGTGGGCATTGACCCCACCGAAGCCGAAGGAGCTGACGCCGGCCCGTCGCGGCAGGGCGCGGCCCTCGGCGTCGCGCAGCGCCGTCCAGTCGCGCGTCTCGCGGACCAGGTAGAAGGGGCTGCCCTCGAGCCGGATGTAGGGGTTGACCTCCTCGCAGTGCAGGCTGGGCACCAGGGTCCGGTGCTTCAGCTGGAGCAGGACCTTGAGGACGCCGGCGACGCCGGCCGCCAGCTCCAGGTGGCCGATGTTGGTCTTGACCGAGCCCAGTCCGCAGTGGGCTTCCGCCGGCGCCGCGGCCCCGGCGGCGCCGTAGAGGTCGCGGAAGGCCGTCTTGAGCCCCTCGACCTCGATCGGATCGCCGAGCGCGGTGCCGGTGCCGTGGGCCTCGATGTAGCCGACCGTGCGCGGGTCGATGCCGGCGCTGGTGTAGAGCGCGCGAAGCAGGTCGGCCTGCGCCTTGGGATTGGGCGCGGTCAGCGACTGGGCGCGCCCGCCGTGGTTCTCGGCCGAGCCTCGGATCACGGCGTAGATCGGGTCGCCGGCCGCTTCTGCTGCCGTCAGGCGCTTCAGGAACAGCATGCCGACGCCCTCGCCGCGGACGTAGCCGTTGGCCTGGCTGGAGAAGGACTTGCAGCGCCCGTCCGGGGACAGCATGCCGGCCTTGGCGAAGCTGAGATGGGTTTCGGCGCTGATCAGCAGGTTGATCCCGCCGGCGATGGCCTGCTCGCACTCGCCGCGGGCGAGGCTGGAAACGGCCCGGTGGATCGCCACCAGGGCGCTCGAGCAGGCGGTCTCGACCGGTTCGCTGGGCCCATGGAGGTCGAGCAGGTAGCTCAAGCGGTTCGGGCCGATCGAGCCGATGACCCCGGTCGAGCTGTAGGCCTCGGTCGAGGCGCCGCTGCGCGCCATCAGGTCGCCGTAGCCGCTCGCGGCGGTCGCCACGAAGACCGCCGTGCTGCTGCCGGTCAGGCTGCCGGGCGCGTAGCCCGCGTCCTCCACGGCCTTCCAGGCGTACTGCAGCAGCAGGCGCTGCTGCGGGTCTATCAACTCCGCTTCGCGTGGCGAGATGCCGAAGAAGCGCGCGTCGAAGTCGCCCACGCCCTCGATGAAGCCGCCCCAGGGGCTCTCCGTCGGCTCCGGCCCCGCCAGCCGACCGGCCGGGAAGCGGGTGATGCAGTCCCGCCCGGCGGCCAGGTTGCGCCAGAATTCCTCGAGATCGCGCGCCTGCGGCAGCCGCCCGCTGATGCCGACGATGGCGACGGCGTCGGCGTCCTCTTCCGTGCGGACGGCCCGCGCCGGCGGCGGGACCGCCTCGACGGCAGGCTCCTGGCGCGCCATGGGCGCCTCGAGGGGCGCTGCGACGGTGAGCCCCAGCGACTGCGCCAGCGCCGGTCCGTGGTCGGCGGCCAGCCGGGCGGCCAGCGCGGCGATCGTCGCGTGCTCGAAGAAGAGGGTCGGGGTCAGGTCCAGCCCGTGCGCCTTGTTCAGGCGGTTGGAGAACTCGGTGAGCGTGATCGAGTCGAAGCCGTAGTCGCTCCATTCGGTCTCGGTATCGAGGTCCTGCAGGTCGAACTGCTGGAGCGCCGCCACGGCACGCAGCAGCATCTGCTCGATGCCGGCCTGCCATTGCCCGGCCTGCGGTCCCACGGGAACTTCGTCGTCGGCCGGCGCCGGCTCCGCCACGCGCGTCTCCGCCGGAATCGCGGGCTCGGGGGGCGCCGACAGCAGGGCGCGGAGGCGCTCGGGCGCGCCGTGCAGCACCAGCACCTGCGGGTCCGCGCCGGCGATCGCCGCCTCGAAAGCCTCCAGGCCGGCGTCGCTGGGCAGCGGCTCGAGGCCGGTCGCCTGGCGCATCATGTCCAGGGCGGCGGGCTCCATGCGCATCCCGCCCTCGGCCCAGAGCGGCCAGTCGAGGCAGAGGCTGCGGCCGCGCCGCCGGCCTTGCCGCACCAGCGCGTCGCGCCACTGCGCGAAGGCGTCGAGGAAGCCGTTAGCGGCCGCATAGTCGGCCTGCCCGGCGCTGCCCCAGGCGCCGGCCGCCGAGCCGAAGAGCGCGAAGAAGTCGAGGTCGAGCGCCGCGGTCGCCGCGTCGAGGTGCAGCGCCCCGGCGACCTTGGGCGCCAGCACCGCCTCGAACTCCGCCGCCGTCTTGCGGACCATGAAGTTGTCGCGCAGCAGGCCGGCGGCGTGCAGCACGCCGTCGAGACGCCCGTGGCTCTCCAGCAGCTCGCCGACCAGCGCCACGACCTGCGCCCGGTCGGTCACGTCGAGCTGCCGGTAATGCACCGTCAGGCCGGCCGCGGCCAGGCTTTCGAGCCGCGCCTGCGTGGCGGCGTTGGGCGCCGAGCGCCCGCAGAGGACCAGGGTGGCGCCGCCAACCTGCGCGGCGAGCCGGCGGGCGAAGAGCTGCGCCAGTCCGCCGCCGCCGCCGGTGACGAGATAGACGCCCCCCTCCTTCCAGGGCAGGCCGGCCCAGGGACGTTCGGACGGGCCCGTGGCACGCTCGGCCTCCTGCCACTCCAGCACTTGGCGCCGCGCGCCGCGGTAGCGAACCTGTGCCTCGGCCGGGTTGCGGCCCTCCGCCAGGAGCCTCGCGACCAGCCCATCCGCGGTCTCGACCTCGATCAGCTGGCCGAAGACCCGCGCGCTCTCGCGGTTGGCCGTGCGCAGCAGCCCGGTCAGGCCGGCGAGCAGCCGGCCCTCGCCCCGCCCCGGCACGACGACCTGGACCAGGGCGCGCCCCTTGCCATCGAGCGCCGCCTTGACCGCCTCGAAGAGGCCGAGCGCCACCTGCCCGTACCACTCGCCGGTTGCCCCGCCCAGGGCGAGCCGGGTGCAGGTGGCGCCGGGCAGCCCGGCGGCGATCTCGGCCTCGAGCCCCGCCGGAAAGAACTCCTGCAGGTCGCACAGCAGGACCTGCCGCCGGGCCCAGGCGGGCTCCCCGGCAGTGGCCTCGGCCGGCCGCTCGACCCAGGCCGGCCGGCACAGCAGGGTCTCTGCCGCCGGCTCCGGCGCGGCGGCGCGCGGCTCCGGCGTGCGCGAGGAGAAGCCGCGCAGGCGGGCGCAGACACGCCCCTCCTTGTCGGCGAGGTCCAGGTCGAGCTTCTGCAGGCGGTCGCCGGGGCCGCTGCCCTCGGCGTAGCGGATCCAGGCCCAGAGCGTCGCCGGCAGCGGCGCCAGCAGCTCGAAGCTGTCCAGGCCGAAGGGCAGCGCTGCCGCGGGTCCTGCCGCCGTCGAGGTGCCGTCGGGCAGAGCCTGGCCGGCACCCGCCATCAGGCCGATGCAGGCCTGCAGGGCCGAGTCCAGCAGGCCCGGATGAAGCGCGAAGGCCGGCGCCTGGGCGGCCCCGCCGGCAGGCAGCGCCAGCCGTGCCAGCACCTGGGGCCGGGCCGCCGCGGCGCCGGCCGCGTCGGGCTGCGAGAAATAGAGGTACTCCAGGCCCTGGTGGCCAGGCCCGTAGGCGATGCCCAGGGCCGCGAAGGCCGCATAGCAGCGCGCGCCCTCGAGCCGGAAGCGATCGGGCTCTTCGCCGGCGACGGCCCGGCGCAGCGCCGCCAGGTCGAAGCGCTCCGGCGCCGGGGCCGGCGCCTGCTGGACCGCCCTGCCCTGGCCGTGCAGGATCTGCGCGCTTTCCGACCCCTCGCCGTCGCTGTAGATCCGGTAGGCGACATGCCCCTCGCCGAGGCTCTCCAGCGCGACGTGCAGCGGCGCCGGCCGCTCGCCGACGGCGAAGGGCCGCGCCCAGACGACCTGCGTCAGACGGATGGCGGCCGGGTCCTTCTCGGGGCTGGCGAGCGCGACGGCGGCGCGCGCCATCTCCAGGTAGGCGACGCCCGGCAGCACCCGCTCGCCCAGCACGACATGGTCGGCGAGAAAGAACTCCCGGCCGGTGAAGAGCGAGGTGAAGCGCTGCCCGCCGGAAAGATCCGAGGTGTTGCGGTGGACCAGGGGGTGCAGGACGGGCGCCGCCGGCGCGCCCCGGCGGTCGGGTTGCGCGCCCGCCGCCTCCGGCAGCCAGTGGCGCTGCCGGGCAAAGGGATAGCTCGGCAGGGCGATGCGGCGCGGCTTGCGGCCGGCCGGCTCGACCTGCTCGTGGAGCGCCGGCCAGTCGAGCGGCACGCCCTGGGTCCAGAGCGCCGCGAGCTCGGCCAGGGCGCCCTCGGCGAAGCGGCGGCCAAGAGCGGCCAGCGAGAGGTCCGGGCCGGCCGGGGCCGCGGCCTTGCCGCCCTTGACGCTGCCCCGCCAGCAGCCCTCCGGCGGCGCGCCGCCCTCGGCGATCCGCGCGAGCCGCTCGCGCAGCTCGGCGAGCGAGCCGACGACCAGCGCCAGCCGCTCGGCCATGGCGTCGCGGCCGACCTGCAGGGTGTAGGCGATGTCGGCAAGGTCCGGCGCCGTCTCGGCGTCCTGCGCGAGGAAGGCGCGCAGGCCCCCGACGACCTCGTCCAGGCGCGCCCGGTTGCGCGCCGCCAGCAGGATCAGCGCCGGCGCCGGCGGCGGCGGCGGGACCGGTGCAGCCAGGTACTCCTCGATGACCACGTGGGCGTTGGAGCCGCCGGCGCCGAAGGAGCTGACGCCAGCGCGCCGCGGCTGCGCCTCGCCCTCGACCAGCGGGCGCGGCCACTCGCGGCCTTCCTGCAGGATGAAGAAGGGCGAGCCCTCCAGCTCGATCATCGGGTTGAGCTCGGCGCAGTGCAGGGTCGGGTAAAGCCGCCGGTTGCGCAGCGCCAGCACCGTCTTGACGACGCCGGCGATGCCGGCCGCGGTCTCGGCGTGGCCGATATTCGACTTGACCGAGCCCAGGCCGCAGTAGGCCCGCACCGGCGGCGCCAGGCCGGCCTCGGCGTGCAGCGCCTCGAAGGCCATCCTCAGGCCGTTGATCTCGATCGGGTCGCCGAGCGCGGTGCCGGTGCCGTGGCATTCGATGTAGCCGACACTGCGCGGGTCGATGCCAGCCTGGCGGTGCGCCTCGACGATCAGGCTCGCCTGGGCCTTGGGGTTGGGCGCGGTCAGCGAGGTCGACTGGCCGCCGTGGTTCTCGGCCGAGCCGCGGACCACGGCCAGGATGGTGTCGCCGTCCCGCTCGGCATGGGACAGGGTCTTCAGCAGCACGGCGCCGACGCCATCGGCGCGCACATAGCCGTTGGCCTCGCGCGAGAAGGTCTTGCAGCGCCCGTCCTCGCAGATCATGCCGACCTTGCTGTACATGATGTGCATGTCCGGCGAGATCAGCAGGTTGGCGCCGCCGGCCACGGCCATCTCGCAGCCCTCGTGCTGGACGCTCAGCACCGCCCGGTGCAGGGCGACCAGGGAGCTCGAGCAGGCGGTGTCGATGACCTGGCTGGGGCCGTGGATGTCGAGCAGGAAGGACAGGCGGTTCGGGCAGAACATGTGCCCCAGGCTGGTCAGGTGCAGCGCCTCCATGGCGCCGGCGCGGTCGATCAGGTGGGCGTAGTCCTGCAGGTTGATGCCGATGAACAGGCCGACCTTGCGCCCTGACAGCGAGCCCGGCGCGTAGCCGGCTGACTCGAAGAGCTTCCAGACGCACTGGATGAACAGGCGGTGCTGCGGATCCATCAGCGCCGCCTCACGCGGCGACAGGCCGAAGAACAGCGGGTCGAACTTGTCGATGTCCGGCGCGAAGCCGCCGTACTTGACGTTGGTGAACTCGCCGGCCTGCGGGTCGCCGTGGACCCGGCGCCAGTCCCAGCGGTCGGGCGGCACCTCGCGGATGCAGTCGTCGCCGGCGCGCAGGTGCCGCTCGAAGGCGGCCAGGTCGGGGCTCTCCGGGAAGGTGCCCTCCATGGCGATTATCGCGACCGGCTCGTAGCCGCCTTCGCCGCCCCGACGGACGCCGGGCGCGGCTGCAGGGGCAACGGGCGCCGCCTCGGCCGGCGGCGCGGCGCCGGCGGCGATCGCCCGGAAGCGGGCGATCCAGTCCTGGACCTCCCCCTCGGCCTCGGCCGCCGGAACGGCGGCGGCTTCCGGCGCCGCGGGACCTTCGACCGGCAGGCGCTCGGCGGCCGGCGGCCTTTCGGCCTCGCCCGCCTCGGCGAAGCGCTCCGCGACGACCCGGGGGTAGCGCCGGTGCAGGATCTCCGCCAGCTCCTCCAGGTGCCGCGCCTCGAAGAAGACCGTCGGCGCGATCGGCAGGTCGAGCAGGTCCGAGATGCGCCGGACGATCTCGGTGACGATGATCGAGTCGACGCCGTAGCGCGACATCTTCTCGCGCGGGTCGAGCCGCTCCGGCGGGATCTTCAGCACGGTCGCCGCGATCTCGGCGATGGCGGCGGCAAAGCGCGGCGGGGCGGCACTCGGGTCCTTCGCGGGGACGGACTCGGCGGCGGCCTGCGGCTCCGCCGGCGGCGCCTCCTGCCGCGCCGTCCGGTCCGCCTGCCGGGCCGGGCGCGCGGCGCCGGCCTGCTTCCGGGCCGCCGCGACCAGCTCCTCCTCGAGCTGCCGGCGCATCCGGGCGGCGAGCTCCTCGGGGCTCTCAGACATCCTGCGTCTCCGGCAGGCCAGGGTCCGCGGACGATGGCGCCGGCTCGTCGAGCATGTCGCGGTAGTGGCGCGCGCACTTCAGGAACTTCCAGAAGTCGACCTCCCAGAGGTGCCGGTGGGACTCGACGAAGTAGTCCTGCCCCAGGTCCGGGTCGTCCTGCTGCTTGGCGGCGACGAAGCGGCGGAAGCCGGGCGTCTTCTGCCGGTAGGCCTGGATGTAGCTGCGCACGAACTGGCCCTGCAGCCTGAGGCCGTCGCCGAGGCCGGCGGCCGCGTTGACGAAGCCGAAGAAGAAGATGTTGTCGAGGGAGCGCGGCGCGATGTGGATGAAGAGGTCGGGGATGCCGTCCTTCCACTCCAGCAGCGCCGGGTCGAGGAAGGGAAAGTCGCGGTCGTAGCCGGTCGCGTAGATGACGACGTCGACCTCGGCGCTGGCGCCGTCGCGGAAGTGCACCCGCCGGCCCGCGAAGCGCGCGACGTCGTCCTTCGGCAGGATGTCGCCGTGGCCGATGTGATAGAGGATCTGCGAGTTCATGATCGGGTGCGCCGCGTCGAGCGGATGGTCGGGACGGCGCAGGCCGTAGTCGGCGCCGTCGTAGCCGGCCAGCTGGAAGACTTGCTGGACGTAGGCCATGGTCTCCTCGCGCGACTGGAACTTGTTGCCGAGCTGCAGCATCCACTGCGGCGTCGGCTTGCCGCCGATGAACTTCGGATAATAGTGGTAGCCGCGCCGGGTGCTGTGATGGACCTCCTCGGCGACGTGGCAGGCGTCGACCGCGAGGTCGCAGCCGGAGTTGCCCGCGCCGACGACCAGGACGCGCTTGCCGCGGACCTGGTCGGGCGACTTGTAGTCCATGGAGTGCAGGACCTCGCCGCCGAAGGCGCCCGGATAGGGCGGGTCGGGGTAGCGCGGCACGCGCTGGGCGCCGTTGCAGACGGCGACCATGTCGTAGCGCCGGCGCTGACCGCTCGACAGCTCGACCTCCCAGCCCGCCCCGCTCGGCTCGATCCAGGTCACCGAGGTGTTGAGCACGGCCTTGTCGTAGACGCCGAAGTCGCGGGCGTAGGCGCGGATGTAGGCCAGCATCATCCGGTGGTTCGGATAGGGCGGGTAGTGCTCCGGCATCGGGTAGTCGGGGACCTGGGTGTTGAACTTCGGCGAGATCAGGTGGAGCGAGGGATAGACCCGCCCGCTCGCGCCCTCGGCGTTCCAGACGCCGCCGAGGTCCGCCTCGGACTCGTAGAGGTCGTAGTCGATGCCGCCGTCGTTCAGCTCCCGGCCGAGGCCGATGCCGAGCGGGCCGCCGCCGACGATGCAGAGTTTGAAGGGCTGGCTCACGATCGGGCCTCGCGCGTCTGGCCGGTTCCAAGGGGGCCGGTTCCAAGGGGGATGTCCGCCAGCCGGTCGGCCGTCGTCATCGCGAAGTCGCTGAGCCAGGCGCAGGCGGCGCCGGTCGCGTCGTAGAAGACCGCGTCGAAGGTCGGGATCGCCGCGCCGGCGCCCGCCCGCCGCGTCAGCTGCAGCGTCACCCGGCCGGGCATCGGGCCCCTCGCCTCTATGTGCCGCAGGGAGAAGGGATGCAGCCTTTGCTCCGCGCCGCCGCGGCGCGCGAGCAGGCTGGCCAGGCGCCAGGCGGCCTCCAGGTAGCAGGGCTGGAAGGGCATGCCGGCGGTGCGATCGTCCGCATCCTCCGGCAGAACCAGTGTCGCCAGCAGGCGCGTCGCGTCGGCGTAGACCGCGCCGTCGCGCGGCAGCGCCGCCAGCAGACCCTCGAGAGCGACAGGCTTCAGGCCGGCGCGCAGGCGCGCGAGGTCGACGCGCTCCGGCACGGCCTCGACGGCCGCCGGGAGGATCTCGCCGATCTGGCTGCAGCGGCCCTCTGCGCCCTCGCGCTCGATGCCGTAGGCGACCGTCTCGCCGGCGCGGTAGAGCTCGACGGCCAGGGTCTCGCCGTCCGGACGGGCGGCCAGCGGCGCGCCCCAGACCAGGTTGGCGAGGGCCGCGACCGGCCGGCCCAGGGCCTGCTGCGCGGCGAAGCGTGCCATCTCGGGACAGAAGAGCGTCGGCAGGAAGGTCGCCTCCTCCCCGCAGCGCGAGTCCTCCGGGCCGACACGGCCGAAGAAGCGCTGCCGCTCCGGGTCCGGGTCCGCGCGGTCGACCAGCGGGTGGAGCCGGTTGCGCGGCGCCTCGGCCGCCGCCGGCCGGGGCTCCTGCTCCCGCTCCTCGAGCCAGTGGCGCTCGCGGGCGAAGGCGTAGCCCGGCAGGCGGACGCGCCGCGGCGGCAGCGGGAAGAGCGCCGACCAGTCGACGGCCTGGCCGCGGCAGTGGAAGTCCGCCAGCGCCAGCAGCAGGGTGCGGTAGGCCTCCGGCTCCGCGGCGAGGCCGGCGGCGCGGCGGCAGAGGTCGGCTACCTCATCTTCCGCCGCAGGATCGCCGGCGAAGTCGCTGGCGACGATACCGAAACTGTCAGGATTCTCGGCGCGCCAAAGCGCCTCGGCCGCTTCCTCGAGGTCGCGGGCGAGGAAGATGCAGCGGTGCTCGAAATGCTGCCGACCCTGCAGCAGCGTGTAGCTGATGGCGGGCAGGCCCGCGGCCGCCGCCGCCGGCGTCCGCAGCCAGGCGCCGAGGCGCCCGACGGCGTCGCGGAGCGCCTCGGCGGTGCGCGCCGAGAGCGCCAGCAGGTGCCAGGGCGCCGGCTCCGGCGCGGGCCCGGTGTCGGCGAAATGCTCCTGGACCACGAGGTGGGCGTTGGTGCCGCTCATGCCGAAGGCGCTGACCGCACCGATACGGGGTCGGCCGGCTTCGGCCGGCCAGGGCCGCGCCTGCTTGTTGACGTAGAAGGGGCTCTCGCGCCAGCGGATGTAGTCGCTCTCCTCCTCGCAGTGGAGGCTGGCCGGGATGGTGGCGTGGCGCAGCGCCTCGACCAGGGCGATCAGGCTGACCAGACCCGAGGCCGCGAAGGTATGCCCGAGGTTGCTTTTGGTCGAGGTCAGGGCGCACCAGCCCTGCTCCACAGCTTCCCCGTCCCCCCGGCCCTCGGTGAAGGCCTCGTTGAGCGCGTTGATCTCGACCGGGTCGCCGAGGCGGGTGCCGGTGCCGTGGGCGACGACGTAGCCGATGTCCTGCGGCCGGAGCCGGCAGCGCTCGTAGACGCCGCGCAGCAGCTCGCTCTGGGAGAGGCCGCTCGGCGCGGTGATGCCGTTGGTGCGGCCGTCGTAGTTGACGCCGCTGCCGCGGATCACCGCCTGGATCGGGTCGCCGTCGGCGAGCGCCCGCGACAGGCGCTTCAGCACGACCACGGCGACCGCCTCGCCCGGCACCATGCCGCTGGCGCCGCGGTCGAAGACCCGGCAGCGGCCGTCCGGCGACAGCATGCCGGCCTGGGTCATGCCGACGTAGGCCTCAGGCGAGACCAGCAGGTTGACGCCGGCGGCGACGGCCGCGTCGCACTCGCCCTGGCGCAGGCTCTGGCAGGCCATGTGAGCGGCGACCAGCGCCGAGGAGCAGGCGGTGTTGAGGGCCATGACCGGGCCCTTGAGGTCGAGGAAGTAGGCCAGGCGCGAGGCGAGGATGCCGTTGTGGGTGGAGGTCAGGCTGACCTGCTCCAGGCGCCGCTGGTAGTCGCTGCCCTCCTCGACGCCGACGAACATGCCGATGCGCTGGCGGGCGATCTGCGCCGGGCCGTAGGCCGCATTCTCCAGCGCCAGCCAGGACTCCTGCAGCAGGTGGCGCTGGCGGGGGTCCATGCGCTCGGCTTCGAGCGGCGAGATCTCGAAGAACAGCGGATCGAACTCGGCGATGCCCGGGATGGCGCCGCACCACTTGCTGTTGGTGCGCCCGGGCTCGCCCTCGGCCGCCGCGTAGTAGCGGCGCCAGTCGAAGCGGTCGGCGGGGATCTCCTCGACGGCGTCGACGCCCTCTTCGAGGAGGCGCCACAGCTCCTCGACGCTGCGCGCCTTGGGGAAGCGGCCGCTGGTGCCGAGGATGGCGATCGGCTCGTCGAGGCCGGCTTCGCGTGCGGGCGCCGGCGCGGGCAGCGCTTGCGCGGAGGGTGCCGGCTCGCTTGCGGCCCGCGCCTCCCGCTCGCCGTAGAAGGCTTCCAGCGCCGCGCGCTCCCGGGTCGTGAGGTAGCCGGCGAGGCGTCCGAGGGTGGCGTAGCTGAAGAACAGCGAGGGGCTGATCTCCAGGGAATAGAAGCGGGCCAGGACGCGGGCGAACTCGGCGAGGCTGATCGAGTCGAAGCCGAAGTCGGCGAGGTTGCGGTCGGCCCGCAGATCCTCGGGCCTGCTGCCGAGCAGCTCGCGCACCTGCTCCCTCAGGTCCTCGAGGACGCGCTGCTCCAGGCCGCCGCCGGTGCGCCCCACGGGCCGGGCGGGAGCCTGGTCGCACTGCAGTCTCGGCGCGCCCGGGTCGGCGGGATTGCCTGGGGGCGCTCCGGCGATGCGCCGCAGGCGCTCGGGCCGACCGGCCAGCACCAGGTACTGGGAGCCGTCCTGGTCCAGCAGACGCTCGAAGAGCTCGAGGCCCTCCTCGGATGCGAGGCCGCGCTGGCCGCTCGCTTCGAGATAGAGCCGTGTCTGCTCGGCATCGCCGAGGCCGCGGCCGCCGTCGCGCCACAGCGGCCAGTTGATCGCCAGCCGCCGCCCGGGACCCTCGGCGTAGCGGGCGCTGGCAGTCTGGAAGCGGTTGCCGAGGGCGTAGTCGCAGGAGCCGAGGTCGCCCAGGATCGCGGAAGAAGAGGAGACGTGGCAGAGGAAGTCCGGCGCCCGCTCCGAGAAGACCCGCTCGAGCACCTCGGTGCCGGCGACCTTGGCCTCCAGCACGGCCCGGAAGGCCGCGGGGTCGGCCTTCAGCACGGGCGCGGCGCCGCCGACGCCGGCGGCGTGGAGGACGCCGTCGATCCGGCCCCAGGCTTCCTCGGCCTCGGCGACGGCCGCCCGCAGGGCCCCCTCGTCCGCCGCCTCGACCTGGCGGTAGAGGACCTCGCCGCCGAGGTCGCGCAGGCGCTGCAGCGTCGCGCGCCGGCCGTCGTCGAGCGGCGCCCGGCCGGTCAGCAGCAGGCGCGCGGCGTAGCGCCCCGCAAGATGCTCGGCGAAGGCCCGGCCCAGGCCGCCGCAGCCGCCGGTGATCAGGTAGGTGCCGCCCTGCCGCAGCAGGCTCTCTCCGGCGGGCCGCAGGCCGGCCGGCTGCAGGCGCGGCGCCAGGCGGACCTCGCCCTCGTGGCAGGCGCTGCCGAGCCGCGGCGCCTGCAGCTCGGCCCAGAGCCGGCCGAGCCAGTCGTCGAGCGGGAAGGCCGTCCCCTGCCCGGCCGCCGCGCGGAAGACGACCACCACCTCGGTCTGCGGCAGCACGCTGGCGAGCGAGCGCTCGAAGGCGATCCAGGAATCCAGGTGGCAGCGCTCCAGGCTGTCGCCATAGGTGCCCGAGAGGAGCAGCCGGCCCGGGCTGGCGCCGACAGCGGCCAGGGCCTGCAGCAAATGCAGGATCGGCAGGGGGTCGCACAGCAGGCGCGGCTCCTCCAGCGGCCAGAGGTAGAGGAGGGCGTCGGCGTCGCCGGCCGTCTCGCGGATCGCCCGTAGCGCCGCCGCGTAGCTCTCCGGCCGCTCCGGGTCGATGCGGTAGCGCCCTGCCTCGGCTCGCGGCGCGCCGGCGCCCTGCTCGACGAAGAGAACCTCGGTGCCGGGGGCGAGGGCGCGGAGCCGCGCGACCGCGGCCTCCTGGCGCTCCGGGTCCGACAGGAAGCAGAGCAGCCGGCGGATCGGGCGGCCCGCCTCGCCGCTCGCCGGCGCCTCCGGCAGCGGCGCCTCGGACCAGACCTCCTCGAAGACCAGGACCGCGTCGTCCGGCTCTGCCGGTGAGTCCGGAGCCACCGGCTCGGGCGCGGCCTCGGCAGGCGGCAGCCAGTGGCGCTCCCGGGCGAAGGGATAGGTCGGCAGGGCGATGCGCGCGGGACGGCGCCCGGGATAGAGCCGGCGCCAGTCGATCCGCAGCCCCTTGACCCAGGCCGCCAGCAGCCGGTCGTGCCGGCCCTTGGCGATCCAGGCGCCGACGAGGGCCTCCAGGTCCTCGTCGTGCGAGGCCAGGAGGTCTTCGCCCTCCGGCTCGACCCGCCCGGCCAGGAGACCCTCGACCGGCGCGCCTTCGACATAGCCGGCGAGCTTGCCCTCGAGCGCCGCCAGCGAGTCCGCCTGGAAGGCCAGGCGCTGCGCCATGGCCTCGCGCCCGACCTGCAGGGTGTAGGCGAGCTCGCGCAGATTGAGTTTGTCTCGCAGGCCGGGCTCCTCGCGCAGAGCGGACCCGTCTGGCCGCGCCCGCAGGAAGCCGAGCAGCCGCTCGGCCACGGCCCGCAGGCGCGGCTCGTCGCGGGCCGAGAGGACGATCAGCGCCGGCGCGTCCACTTCGTGCGCCGGCGCGCTCGGAGCGTCCGGGCCCAGGTACTCCTCAACCAGGACGTGGGCGTTGGAGCCGCCGACGCCGAAGCTGCTGACGCCCGCCCGCCGCGGCAGCGGCCGGCCGGCCGCGTCCAGTGGCGGCTCCCAGGCACCGCCCTCGCCGACCAGGTAGAAGGGCGAGCCCTCGAGCTGCAGGTAGGGGTTGGGCACCCGCAGCTGCGGGTTGCCCGGGATCCGGCGGTGCCGGAGCATCAGCAGCACCTTGAGCAGGCCGGTCGCGCCGGCCGCCGCCTCCAGGTGGCCGATGTTGGCCTTGACCGAGCCCAGGCCGCAGGCCGGCGCCGCCGGCGCGGCGTCGCCGCGGCGGTGATAGAGCTCGGCGAAGGCCGCGGTCAGCCCGTTGACCTCGACCGGGTCGCCCAGCGCCGTGCCGGTGCCGTGGGCCTCGATGTAGCCGACCGTGGCCGGATCGATGCCGGCGCGCTCGTAGACCTCGACCAGGAGCTGCTTCTGGGCCGCCGCGTTGGGCGCCGTCGGCGAGCTCGAGCGGCCGCCGTGGTTCTCGCCGCTGGCGCGGATGACGCCCTGGATCCGGTCGCCGTCGGCGAGCGCCCTGGCCAGCGGCTTGAGCAGCAGCACGGCGACCCCTTCGCTGCGCACGTAGCCGTTGGCCCGCGCGTCGAAGGTCATGCAGCGGCCGTCCTCGCTGAGCAGGCCGGCCTGGCTCGAGGCGACGGTGATGCGCGGGCTGGCCAGGACGTTGACGCCGCCGGCGAGAGCCAGGTCGCAGGCGCCCTGGCGCAGGCTCTCGATCGCCCGGTGGACCGCGATCAGCGAGCTCGAGCAGGCCGTGTCGATGACCTCGCTGGGGCCGTGGAAGTCGAACCAGTAGGAGACCCGGTTCGAGACCATGAAGGGAAAGGGCTCGCTGCCGGTGCGAACGAGGCCGCGGCGCCGCGCCTCGACCAGCAGCTCGCGGTAGTCGGCCGTCGCGACGCCGGCGAAGACGCCGGTGCGGCTGCCGGCCAACGCGCCGGCCGCGTAGCCGGCGTCTTCCAGGGTCGCCCAGACCGTTTCCAGGAACAGCCTGAACTGCGGGTCCATGGCCTGCGCCTCGACCGGCGAGATGCCGAAGAAGCCGGCGTCGAAGCAGTCGGCATCGGCCAGGAAGCCGCCCCACTTGACCCGGGTCCGGCCGGGCTGCTCGTGCGGGTCGCCGTAGATCGCCCGCCAGTCCCAGCGCTCGGGCGGCACCTCGCCGATCAGGTCGGCCCCCGCCTCCAGCTGGCGCCAGAAGTCCTCGAGATCGACCGCGCCGGGCAGCTTGGCGCCGATGCCGATGACGGCGATGGCGTCGCTGTCCGAGCCCGGCTCGGCGGCGGCCTGCAGCGGGGCCGCGGCGAGCGTGCGCGGCGCCGGCTGTAGCGCCGGTTGCGGGGCCTCCGGTTCCGGCTGCGCCTCCAGGTCATAGGTCTTCAGCAACGCCGGCCGATGGCGGGCGAGCAGGTGGCCGGCCAGGGCCGCAAGGTCGGGGATCTCGAAGAAGAGCGTCGGCATCAGCGACAGCGCGAAGCGGCCGTTGAGCGCGTTGGCGAGCTGCGTGAAGCTGATCGAATCGAAGCCGTAGTCAGAGAGGTCGCGCTGCAGGGAGATCCGCTCCGGCCGGATGCGCTGGACCTCCGCGACCAAGCGCACGAGGTCGGCCGAGACGGCCTGCGCCAGCCGCCGCTCCAGGGCGTCGGCGGCGGCCGGATCCACCTCCGGCCGCTCCTCCGGGAGCGCCGCGACGGGCCTGGGCGGGCGGAAGGCCAGCAGCCGCTCGCGGATCGCGGCGGCCTCGCCGAAGGCGACCAGGACCTGCGCCTGCCCGCTGTCCAGCGCCCGCTCGAGCGCGCGCAGGCCGGAGCCGGCGTCCATCGCCGCCATGCCGGTCGCCTGGCGCATTAGGCTCTCGCTCTCGGCACCCATGGCCATGCCGCCGTCGCGCCACAGCGGCCAGTCCAGCGAGAGCGTCCGGCCCGCACGCCGGCCCTGGCGCGCCTCGGCGTTGCGGAAGCGGGCGAAGCCGTCGAGGAAGGCGTTGGCGCCGGCGTAGTCAGCCTGGCCGGGGTTGCCCAGGACGCCAGCGATCGAGGAGAAGAGAATCAGCGACTTCAGGGGCAGGTGCCGGGTCGCCGCGTCGAGCGCCAGCACGCCGGCGACCTTGGGGCGCAGCACCCGCGCCGCCTGTTCCGCCGTCTTGTGGCGCAGGTAGTCGTCCTCGATGACCCCGGCGGCGTGGACGATCGACTGCAGGCCGCCGAAGCGCGCCTCGATCCGCGCCACCGCCTCGGCGGCGGCCTCGGGCTCGGCGACGTCGGCCTGCAGGTACAGCAGCTCGACGCCTCGCCGCTCCAGCGCCTCGAGGAAGGCCCGGCCCTCGGCGTCGGGCGCCGAGCGGCCGCTCAGGACCAGGCGCGCGCCGCGCTCCTCGCCCAGGTAGCGCGCCACGATCCGCCCGATGCCGCCCAGGCCGCCGGCGATCCAGACGACGTCGCCGGGCGCGAAGGCGGCGCCCTCCGGCCGCGCCTCGGCCGGCTCCAGCTCGACCAGGGTCCTGACCTGGCGGCGTCCCTCGGCGTCGAGGCGGACCTCCGGATCGGGCTCGCCGGCCGCGATCTCCGCCGCCAGCGCTTCGATGAGGATCGCCGTCGAGGCGGGGTCGCTGGCGCGGTGGAGCACCGTCTGCGCGGCGATGCGCGGCTGCTCCAGGCGCAGCGTCTTCAGCAGGCCGGTGAGCGCGCCGCGCAGCGGCGCCTGGTCGTCGTCGCGCATCAGCAGGAGCAGCGGGCGAGCCTCCTTCTCCTCCAGCAGCGGCCGGCAGCAGGCGAGGAGCCGCAGGAAGTCGGCCTCGGGCGCGTCGGCCGAGGCGGCAAGCCTCTCCAGGCGCGCCGCCGGCCAGCGGGCCTGGAGCGCGGCGGCGAGCGCCGGCTGCCCCTCGGCCAGGAGGAAGACCGGCGCGGCCTCCGGGCCGGAGACTTCCGGACCGGCCAGGGGCCGGTCGACCCATTCCGGCGCGGCCAGGACTAGGGCGTCGTCCGGCGATCCGAAGACGATGGTGAAGCGCTCCAGCAGGGCGAGCGGGCGCCCCTCGAGATCGAGCAGCGCGAGGTCGAGGGTCTCGCGACTGCCGCCCGGCGCCGCGGCCTCCCCGGACCGGCGGACGTGGACCAGCAGCGCCGCCGGCAGCGGCCGGAAGATCCGCAGGCGCTCCAGGGCGAAGGGCATCGGCAGCGGCGCGCCGGGACGGCGGGTCAGCGCCCAGGCGACACCGGCCAGGATCGCGCCGTTGAGCAGGCTGGGATGCAGCATCCAGTCGGAGCCGTCGTCCCGCAGCGCCTCCGGCAGCAGGAGCCGGGCCAGGGCCTCCTCGCCGCCGTGGCGCAGTTCCTCGATGCTCAGGAGCGTCGGGCCGTGGGTCGAGCGCAGCAGCGCGTCGCAGTCCCGGCGGTCGAGCGCGGCGCCGCAGCGCGCGCGGATCGCGGCGAGATTGCGCGGGGCCGTCTCGGCAGCCTCGGCCGGATCGCGCGACACCTGCCCCTGGCAGTGGACCACCGCCGCGGCCCCGGCGCTCCGCGTCGTCATCGAGAAGCCGAGCGTGCCGTCGCGCTCCGACAGCAACGTCTCCAGGGCACCGCCGCCCTCGCCCGGCAGCAGCGGCTGCGGCCAGACCACCTGGCCGAGGCCGGTGACCTCGCCGCGGGTGGCGGCCGCCTGGCGGGCCAGCTCCAGGAAGACGGCAGCGGGCACCATGCCGCCGTGGTCACTCAGGAAGAACTCGCCGCCCTCGAAGCGCGTGACGACCGAGGCCGCCGCTTCGGGCGCCCGCAGCACGCGGGAGGCGAAGCCGCGCAGGCGCACCCGCACCTCGCCGATCTCGGAGCAGAGGTCGAGGTCGAGCCTGCTGAGGCCCTCCCCGACCGCCGGCGCCTCGGACGGACGGATCCAGGCCCAGAGGGTCGCCTCGCAGGGCCCGAGCACCTCCAGCGAGTCGAGCGCGAAGGGCAGCAGGACCGGTCGCGAGGCCGAGTCCGCCGCCGTCCCGCCGTCCAGGGCGAGCGCGACGGTCGCCTGCAGGGCTGCGTCGAGAAGCGAGGGATGCAGGGCGTAGGCCTGGGCGGTCCCGGCGACGGCTTCCGGTAGCCGCAGCTCGGCCAGCACCTCACCTTTCGAGGCAAAGACGGAGCGCAAGCCCTTGTGCGATGGCCCATAGCGGACACCCGCCGCTGCCAGCGCGTCATAGCAGCCGTCCGGCGAGAGGCCGCCGGCCGCGAAGCGGGCCCGCAAGGCGGACAAGTCCAGCGCCGGCAGGGGCGCCGGCGGCTCGAGGCGCACCTGGCCCTGGTGGTGCAGCTGCCGGGCGCCGTCCGGCGACAGGCTTGCGACGCGGTAGCGCGCAGCGCCCTCCCGCGGCGCGTCGAAGGCGACCGAGACCTCGACCGCAACCTCCTCGACGGCCAGCGGCGCCGTCCACACGACGTGCTCGAGCGTGAGGGGTCGGAAGGCCGTGCCGCCACCGAGCGCCAGCGTCGCGGCGGCGCGCGCCATCTCCAAGTAGGCGACGCCGGGCAGCGTCCGGCGTCCCTGGACCCGGTGGTCGGCCAGGAAGAACTCCTCGCCGGTGAAGCGCGAGCGGAATTCCTGGCCGTGGAGCGTCGAGCTGTTGGCCTGGACCAGCGGGTGGAGCTGCGGCGCCGGGCCCGGGAGGCCGCTCGCCGTCTCGGGCTTCCAGTAGCGCTCGCGGGCGAAGGGATAGGTCGGCAGGTGCAGGCGGCGCGGCGCGGCCGGCCGACAAAGCCGGGTCCAGTCGACCGGCGCGCCCGCGACCCAGGCGGCGGCGAGGCTCTCCAGGCTGCGCCCGGCGAGCCAGCCCTCGATCTCCTCCGCCCCGGCCACGCTGCTGCGCTGCCCGCGGCCGCGCTTCGGCTCGACCTGGCCGCGCCAGACCGCGCCAGCCGCCGGCTGCCCCTCGAGCAGCGCGGCCAGGGCGCAGAGCAAGTCCTCGCGGTCGCGCGCGACCAGGGCGACGCGTTGCTCCAGGGCCTCGCGGCCGGTCTGCAGCGTGTAGGCGACGTCGGCGAGCGAGGCTTCGGCGCCGGCCTCGCCTTCGAGGAAGTCCCGCAGCCGGCGCAGCGCCTCCTCCAGCCGCTCCTCGTCGCGGGCCGAGACCAGGATCAGCTCGGGCAGCGCCTCCGGCGCGGCGGCCAGGGGCCGCGGATCGACGAACTCCTCGATCACCAGGTGGACGTTGGTGCCGCTGTGCCCGAAGGAGTTCAGGGCCGCCATCAGCGGCCGTCCGTCCGGCGAGCGCCAGTCGGCGAGGCGGGTGTTCGGGTAGAAGGGCGAGCCCTCGAAGTCGATCAGCGGATTGAGCCGCTCGAAGTGCAGCAGGGCCGGCAGGCGCCGGTGCTTGAGCGACAGCAGCACGCTGATCAGCCCGGTCACGCCGGCGTTGGCCGAGGTGTGGCCGATGTGGGACTTGGCGCTGCCGATCGCGCAGTAGCCGGCCTTGTCGGTGAACTGCCGGAAGGCCGCGACCAGGGCGTTGGCCTCCACGGGGTCGCCCAGGCGGGTGCCGGTGCCGTGGGTCTCGACGTAGCCGATGCGCTCGGGGTCGACGCCGAAGCGCCGGTAGACCTCGGCGATCAGCTGCTGCTGGGCGAGGCCGCTCGGCGCGGTGATGCCGTTGCTGGCGCCGTCCTGGTTGATGCCCGAGGCGCGGATCACGCCGTAGACCGCGTCGCCGTCGGCCAGCGCCCGGTCGAGGCGCTTCAGCGCGACCATGCCGACGCCCTCGGACATGGCCATGCCGTCGGCCTCGGCGTCGAAGGAGCGGCAGCGGCCGCTGCGGCTCAGCATCTCGGTCTGCGACAGGCCGACCAGGATGGTCTCGCCCATCACGGCGAAGGCGCCGCCGGCCAGCGCCAGGTCGCACTCGCCGGTGCGCAGGCTCTCGCAGGCGAGGTGCAGCGCGACGCCGGAGGAGGAGCAGCCGGTGTTGACGACGAAGGCCGGGCCCTTGAGGTCGAGGAAGTAGGACAGCCGCGAGGCGACGATGGCGTCGGAGGCGCCGGTGAAGGTCTCGTGAACGTAGCCGCTCGGCTCGCAGCCGACGAAGACCCCGGTGCGGCTCTGCGAGAGCGACCGGGGCGCGTAGCCGGCGTCCTCCAGGGCTTTCCAGCTCTCCTCGAGAATCAGCCGCTGGTGCGGGTTCATCGACTCCGCCTCGCGCGGCGAGAGGCTGAAGAACAGCGGGTCGAAGCAGTCGCGCCCCTCCAGCACGCCGCCCCAGCGGCAGTAGCTCTTGCCGGGCTGCCGGTCGGGGCTGTAGCGGCCGGGGTCGAGGTAGTGCGCCGGCAGCTCGCTGACCGCGTCCACGCCCTCGACCATGTTGCGCCAGAACCGCTCGGCGTCGGCGGCGCCGGGGAACTGGCCGGAGAGGCCGATCACGGCGATGCCGGCCTCGTCCGGGTCCGTGGCCGTCGGCTCGGGCGCCCCGCGCCCGGCCGGCCGCGGCGCCGACGATGCGGCGGGCGGCGGCGCCTCGGCGAGCCCGGCGCCTCCCTCGCGCGCGACCGCCGGGGCAGCCTTGAGGCCGACGGCCTCGCGGTGCTCGGCGAGCAGGTGGCGGGCCAGGCGCTCGGCCGTGGTGTGGTCGAACAGGACGGTCGTCTTCAGCGACAGGCCGAGCCTGCGGTTGAGCTGCTGGACGAAGCCGACGCCGAGGATCGAGTCGATGCCGTAGTCCGAGAAGGGCACCTCGAGGTCGATCGCCTCGCGCTCGATGCCCAGGGCCCCGGCCAGCGCCTCGAGGATCAGCGCCTCGACCGTGCCGGCGAGATCCGCCCCAAGCTCCACCCCTGCCCCGGCGGCCGGCGGGCTCTCGCTGACGACTGGCGAAGCCGCACGGGCGGCGCGGGCCGCCGCCGGGCGCTCGCCGGCGTCGCGCTGGCGGATCAGGCCGTCGCTCTCGGCGACGACGATCTGCTGGCCCAGGGCGTGGTCCGCCTCGGCCGGGAAGAGCACCGGCGCGAAGCCTTCCTGCTCCAGCAGGCTGCGCCACTGCGCGGGATAGAGGCCGGGGCTGCCGGGAATCCGCCAGTGGCCGTCCTCGGCCAGCGACCAGCCGTCGATCAGGCCGAAGAGCACCGAGGCGAAGACCGTCTTGTCGCTGATCTCGTTGAGGACGAGCAGGCCGTTGGCGCCGAGCGCCGCCTTGGCGTTGCGCAGGGTGTTGCGCAGGCTGCGGGTCGCGTGCAGCACGTTGGTCGCGACCACGAGATCGTATCCGCCGGCCTCGATGCCCTGCCCGTCCAGCGGCCGCTCGACGTCGAACAGGCGGTAGCGAAGGTAGGGGTAGGCCTCCCCGTAGCGCTGGCGGGCATGGTCGAAGAAGGAGCGCGAGAGGTCCGTGTAGCAGTACTCCTCGAGGTGGGCGCGCCAGGGCTCGAGGCGCGGCAGGAGCGTGTCGGTGGTGCCGCCGGTGCCGGCGCCAATCTCGAGGATGCGGATGCGCGCGGCGGGATCCTCGGCGACGCGGCCGGCGACGAAGGCCTCGACCGCCCCGGCGACGACGGCGTTGAAGTGGTCGCAGATCCGGTTGTGCTTGTAGAGCCCCTCGATCTTGGCCAGCGAGCCGTCGGGGAAGAGGATGTCCGTGACGAGGGTCGTGCCGCGCAGCACCTCGGGCAGCTGCGCCAGGGAGTCCTCGACCAGCACCGCCAGGGTGCGCGTCTCCGAGCCCGCCAGGAAGCGCGGCTTCTCGGCCTGCCAGTCCCGCCAGGCCTGCCCGGCGTCCGGCGGGTCGCCCGCGAGCTCGACCGGCCCCGCCGCGCCGGCGCGCAGGTAGCCGTACTGGCGGAGGACCTCGAGGCTCTCGCGCCACCAGCGCTGGTACTTGTCGAGGATGCCGGCCTGACGGCGCAGCGCCTCTGCTCCCTGCGCCCCCCCCTGCCCGAGCGCGCCCATTGCGCAGAGCTGCACGAACAGCAGGCGGGCGATCCAGCCGTTGAGCGCCTCGGTCGCCTCGCCCGGCTCGGGCGCCGGGCCGTCCGGCCGGAAGGCGGCGAGCGCGGCGGCGCAGGAGCGGCCGCGCGCCGGCGCCAGCCGCGTCCACTCCTCCGCGGCGAAGCTCTCGATCAGCTCCGGCCGGCTGGTGCGGGTCACGGCGAGCTGCGTCAGCGGCGAGGCGATGAGGCAGCCCAGCGCCGCCAGGCCCTGCTCCGGCTCGAGCGGCGTCACGCCGCGCCGCTCGACCAGCCTCTTGACCGCCTCGGAGACGCGGGCGCCGCCGCCGAGCGCCCAGTAGCCCCAGTCGACGACCTTGACCGGGAAGTCCCGTTCCAGGGCCAGGCGGCGGGCGAAGGCGTCGGTGAAGCTGCAGGCCGCGGCGTAGCCGGCCATGCCGCCGGTCCGGCCGAAGCCGACCAGGGAGGAGAAGAAGGCGAGGAAGTCGAGCGGCTCCGGCTGGACCGCCTCGGGGCCGGCGGCGAAGCAGTCCGCGACCTGCACGGCGACCTCGAGCTTGGTCGAGAGGATCTCGCCGAACAGCGCCTCCGACATCTCGGCGAGGCCCCTGTCGTAGTCGCCGAGCGTGGCGACGACGACGCCGTGGACCTGGCCGTGGCGGCGCCGGATCTCCTCGAGAGCGCGCCGCAGCGCCTCGGCATCGCGGGCGTCGGCCTGCAGGTACTCGGGCGCGGTGCCGCCGGCGGCCAGGCCGTCCAGCTTTGCCTGGATCGCCGGCGTCAGGGGCGAGCGGCCGAGCCAGACGAGGCGCGCCTGATGGCGCTCGATCAACATGCGGCTCCAGGCCTCGCCGAGGGCGCCGGCGCCGCCGACCACGAGGTAGACGCCCTGCCGGCGGTAGGGCTCGGCGGCCTCCTGCCCGGGACCGGGCGCCGGCAGCTCGGACAGGCGCAGCAGGCGCTGCTCCAGCCACTCCCGCCCGCGCCAGGCGTAGCTGGCGGCCTGCGGGTGCGGCGGCAGGCGCCACAGGCCCGGCAGCGGCCAGGAAGCCTCGGCCCCGATGTCGAGCAGGCGCACCTGCCAGGCCGGCTGCTCGCGGGCCAGGCTGCCGGCGAGGCCGTGAACGGCGGCATGGGTCGGGTCGGCGCGCTCGCGCTCCTGCACCGCCAACGCCTGGCGGGTGACCACGGTGAGGCCGAAGCCGCCGTCGCCATAGCCTTCCTGCAGCAGCGCCTTGACCAGCCGGAACAGCTGCAGCACGCCCGCCTGCTGCGCCTCGACGATCTCCGCGCCCAGCGCCGCCTCGGGATCGCCCGGCGGCGCGAACCAGACAAGATGGTCGAGCCGCCCGAGGCGGCGCAGCGCCTCGGCGAGGGTTGCGATATCGGCACCGGCGTCGAGCGCCAGCTCGGCGGCGGCCGGGTAGTCGGCGCCTACCGCCTGCCGCTGCCCGGGTGTGCCGACGACCGCGATCCGCGCATCGGCCGCCGGCAGAACGTCGCCCTCGGGGATGCCGACCGCCTCCCAGGCCGGCCGCAGCGCGATCAGCTCGGCTGGCTCGGCCGCGGGCTCGATGGGCGGCGCCGGCGCCTCGACCGGCGCGAGGTCGTCGAACCAGTAGCGCTGCCGGGCGAAGGGATAGGTCGGCAGGCCGATGCGTCGCGGCCTGTCGCCCGGGTAGAGCCGCGCCCACTCGACCGGCAGGCCCCGGACCCAGAAGTCGAGCAGGCTGTCGTAGCGCCGGCCGGCCAGCCACTTGTCGAGCGTCTCCTGGAAGGCCTCGTCGGCGGCGAGAGCGGCGAGGCGTTCGCGGTTGCGCTCGATCCGGCCGCGGCGGAGCCGCGGGTCGTCGCGGCCGTCCAGGAAGTCGGCCAGCGCCTGCCTCAGCTCGGCGAGCGAGGCGACGACCAGGCCCAGGCGCTCCTCGAGCGGCTCGCGGCCGACCTGCAGCGTGTAGGCGAGGTCGTGGAGCGCCGGGGCCGGGTCCGCCCGCTCGAGGAAGGCCAGCAGGTCGGTCGCGACCTGCCGCAGGCGCTCCTCGCTGCGCGCCGACAGCAGGACGACCGCCGGCCCGGCCGGCGCCGCGGCCGCGGGCCGCTCCGGCGCCAGGTACTCCTCGATCACCAGGTGGGCGTTGGCGCCGCCGGCCCCGAAGGAGGAGAGACCGGCACGGCGCGGCAACTCGCGCGCCTCGCCCTCGACCTCGACCACCGGGCGCCGCCACTCGGCGAGCTCCTGCTGGACGACGAAGGGGGTGGCGGCGAAGTTGATGTTGGGGTTCGGCTCGCCGGCGTGCAGGCTCGGCGCGAGCTGGCGGTGGCGCAGCTGCAGGACGATCTTGGTCAGGCCGGCGATGCCGGCGGCGGCCTCGAGGTGGCCGACGTTGGCCTTGACCGACCCGAGCGCGCAGAGGCCGCTCCCGCCCGCCTCCTGGCTGAAGGCCTCGGTCAAGCCGGCGACCTCGATCGGGTCGCCCAGCTCGGTGCCGGTGCCGTGGGCCTCGACGTAGCCGAGGCTGCAGGCCTCGACCCCGGCCTTGCGCAGGCAGTCGCCGATCAGCGCCGCCTGGGCGCCGGGGCTGGGCACGGTATAGCCGTTGGTCTTGCCGCCGTGGTTGACGCTGCTGCCGCGAATCACGGCGAGGATGCGGTCGCCGTCGGCCTCGGCCTGGGACAGCCGCTTCAGCAGCACCGCGCCGACGCCCTCGCCCGGCACGAAGCCCTTGCCGCCGGCGCCGAAGCTGCGGCAGCGCCCGTCGCGCGACAGCATGTAGGCCGAGCAGAGCCCGACATAGGTCGAAGGGTGCAGGTAGAGGTTGACGCCGCCGGCGATCGCCAGCTCGCAGTCGCCGTTGCGGATGTGCTGGCAGGCCTCGTGGATCGCCGTCAGCGAGGAGGAGCAGAGGGTGTCGATCGGCATGCTCGGCCCGCGCAGGTCCAGGCAGTAGGAGACGCGGTTGGCGACCGAGCCGAAGGAGGTGTGCGGGTGGATCGCCTGCCCGCGGGCCCAGAGCGCCGGCCCGTGGAGCTCGAAGCCGGTCTTGGTGATGCCAACGAAGACGCCGACGTTGCGCCCGTGGTCGCGCCGCAGCGTCTCGCGCGTGTAGCCGGCGTCCTCCAGGACCTGCCAAGAGGCCTGCAGGAACAGCCGCTCCTGCGGATCGAGGCTCAGGGCGTCGCGCGGCGCGATATTGAAGAACAGCGGGTCGAAGTCGGCGAAGCCCTCGAGGAAGCCGCCCCACTTGCTGTAGCTGCGCCCCTCGGCGACGGCCCGGTCCGGGTCGGGCTCGTAGAAGCCGTCCAGCGGCCAGCGCTCCGCCGGGATCTCGCCGACGCTGTCCCGGCCGGCCCGGAGGTTCTCCCAGAAGGCCTCGAGCGTCTCGGCCTCCGGGTAGCGGCCGCTGATGCCGATGATGGCGATGGGCTCCTGCAGCGTGTCGTCCGGCCGGGGGCGAGCGAGGCCGCCGGGGAAGTCCACGACCTCCGGAAGCGGGGCGCGCCGTAGCGGAGCGGCGGCAGGTGCCGAGGCGTCGCCGCGCAGCGACTCCGCCGGGGGCGCTGCGGCCGGCTGCGAGAGGGCGAGGCCGGTCCAGGCGAGGCAGGCGTCGCGGTACCGGTCGGCCAGGTGGCCCGCCAGGGCCTCGACCGTCTGGTGCTGGTAGAAGAGCGTCTTCGGCAGCCCAGCGAAGTGCGCCTCCAGCTTCTGGTTGAGCTGGGTGACGGCGATGGAATCGAGGCCGTAGGTCTCGAGCGGCGCACCGGCGTCGATGCGGGCGGCGGGCGTCCCCAGGGTCTCCGAGAGCAGCCCCTTGAGACAGCGGGCGGCCTCGCGGCGCAGGTCAGCCGAATCGCAGGCTGCGGGATCGGGGGCTTCGGGACCTGGGACGGCGGGCACGGCGCCGGGCCTCTCTCCGCCCGCCAGCCAGGCCGTCGTCGCCGCCGGGTCGCCCGCCAGCACCAGGACCCGTCCAAGGCCGGAGGCCAGGCCGCGGTAGAGCGCCGCCATGCCGGCGGCGGTCTCCAGCGGCACCAGCCCGGTGCTTCGGGTCATCGCCTGCTCGGCGGCCGCGCCGGGGCGCATGCCGCCCGCGCGCCAGAGCGGCCAGTCGAGCGCCAGGGTCCGGCCCCGGCGCCGCCCGGCCGCGACCTGCTCGTTGCGCTGCCCGGCGAAGGCGTTGAGGAAGGCGTTGGCGGCGCAGTAGCCGGCCTGCCCGGCGCTGCCGTGGGCGACCGCCGCCGAGGAGAACAGCAGGAAGAAGTCGAGCGCCAGGCCCGCCGTCGCCTCGTCGAGATTGACCGTGCCGGCGACCTTGGGCGCCAGCACCGCCTCCAGCTCGGCGGCCGTCTGGTTCAGGAGGAAGCCGTCGCGGAGCAGGCCGGCGCACTGCAGGACGCCGTCGAGCCCGCCGTGCGCCTCGAGGATTCCGGCGACCAGGGCCTCGACCTCGGCGCGGCGGGCGAGGTCGGCCTGCCGCCACTCGACGGTGGCGCCGGCGGCGCGCAGGGCCTCGAGGCGGCGCTGCTGTTCGGCTCCCGGCGCCGAGCGCCCGGCCAGCACCAGCCGCGCACCCTGCACCTGGCGCGCAATCTCCTCGGCCAGGAGCAGCCCGAGCCCGCCGGCGCCGCCAGCCAGCAGGTAGACGCCGCGCTCCTTCCAGGGCAGCGCCGGCGGCGCGCCCTCGTCGGGCAGCAGCGCCCACTCCGGCACCTGGCGCTGCCGCCCCTCATAGCGGATCTCCGCAGCCTCGGGGCGGCAGGCATCTGCTCGCAGCCGCGCGGCCAGCGCCGGTGCGGCCTCCGGGGAACCGACGTCGAGGAGCTGGCCGAGAAGCTTGGGGTTCTCCAGGCGGGCGGACTTCAGCAGGCCGGCGAGCCCGGCGAAGAGGCGTTGCCCGCCCTGTCCCGCCAGCACGACCTGGACCAGCGTCGGCTCCTGCGCGCCGGCCTGCGCCTGCAGGACCTCGAAGAGCTGCCGGCAGAGCGCCCGGTAGCGCGCGGCCGGATCGCCCGCGCCCGGATCCAGTCGGCGGCAGTCGGCCGCGGGCAGGCACTCGGCCAGCTCGGCGACGAGACGCTCGTCGAGGCCGCAGGCCAGGACCAGGTGCCGCGCCCAGGCCGGGGGCGCCGCCACGGCCTCGACGGCCTTCGGAGTCCAGACCGGCTGCGCCAGCAGCACGGTCGCGGCGAGGG
>NZ_JBBDQW010000061.1:30067-62441 GCF_040905785.1 Tistlia sp. | reverse complement strand
GTGCGCGGCCGTCACGCGCGCGTGCCGGTGCAAGGCCGCGCCCGCGCTCTCGTCAGGCTCCGGCGCGGGCGCGGTCTCGACCCAGTAGCGCTCCTCTGCGAAGGGATAGGTCGGCAGGCTGACGCGACGCCGCATGCCCCGGTGCAGCAGCGGCCAGTCGATCTCGAGACCGCCGACCCAGGCTCGCGCCACCTTGTCGAGCCGGCCGCGCGCCAGCGACTGCGCCACCAGCTCCGCGGCCTCCCCGGCATCCTCGAGCAGGCCCTCGCCGACTTGCCCGCGCCAGAGGCCTTCCGGGGCGGCGCCGGCCAGGAGGCCCTCCAGCTTGCCGACCAGCTCCCCGAGGCTCGCGACCTCGAGCGCCAGCCGCCAGGCCATGGCCTTGCGCCCGACCTGCAGGGTGTAGGCGACATCCTCCAGCCTCGGGGCAGCCGGGCCGGCGTCCCGCAGGTGCGCCAGCAGCCGGCTCGCCTGGGCCTGCAGCTGCTCCTCGGTGCGCGCGGAGAGGAGGACGAGCTGGGCGCCCGGCACCTCACTATCCGCGACACGCTCGGGCGGCCGGAACTCCTCCAGGACGGCGTGGGCGTTGGTGCCGCCGATGCCGAAGGAGGAGAGTGCGGCGCGGCGCGGCGCGCTGCCGGCCGGCCAGTCGGACAGGCGGTCGACGACACGGAAGGCGGTCGCCGCGAAGTCGATCTCGGGATTGGGGGTCGCGAAGTTGATCGAGGGCGGGATCTCGGCGTGGCCGAGGCTGAGCGCGACCTTGGCGAGGCCGGCCAGGCCGGCGACCGAATCCAGGTGCCCGATGTTCGGCTTGACCGAGCCCAGGCCGCAGAACTGCCGGCCGTCCGTGTGGCGCCGGTAGGCCTCGTCGAGCGCCATCACCTCGACCGGATCGCCGAGGCGCGTGCCGGTGCCGTGGGCCTCGACGTAGCCGATGCTCGCCGGGTCGACGCCGGTCGCCTGCAGCACCTTGTCGATGACGGCGGCCTGACCGGCGACGCTGGGTGCGTAGAAGCCCGCCTTGTCGGCGCCGTCGTTGTTGACGGCGACGCCGCGCAGCAGGGCGTAGAGGTGGTCGCCGTCCTCGATGGCGTCGAGCGCGCGCTTGACCAGGACCACGACGACGCCCTCGCCGCCGACCAGGCCGTCGGCCGCGGCGTCGAAGGCCCGGCAATGGCCGTCGCTGGAGAAGTTCATGCCCGGCAGGTGCAGGTGACCCGCCCCCGGCACCGGGAACAGCGTCGCACCGCCGACCAGGGCCGCGCGCGCCTCGCCGGAGCGGAGCGCCTGCTGGGCCAGATAGAGCCCGACGAGCGAGGAGGAGCAGTTCGAGTGGACCGCCAGGCTCGGGCCCTTCAGCCCGAGCTGGTAGGAGATCATGGTCGGGATCGTGCCGGCCTGCCCGGCGATCCAGGCCGCGTAGGCATCGGCCTGCCCGACGCTGCCGGAGTTGTGCAGCAGGGTCCTGTAGAAGCCGCTGCTGGCCGACATGAAGACCGCCGTGTCGGCGAGCCCTTCCGGCGCATAGCCGGCGTCCTCGATGGCCTGCCAGGAATGCTGCAGCAGCATCCGGAACTGCGGGTCCATAAAGACGGCGTTCTTCTGGGAGATGTTGAAGAAGGCCGGGTCGAAGAGCTCCTTGCCCTCCATGCTGTACTGCAGCGGCAGGAAGTTCGGGTCCGCGAGCAGCGCCTCGGGCACGCCGGCCCGGCGCAACTCCTCGGGGGAGAGGCGTGTCGCGCTCTCCCGGCCGTGGCGCAGGTTGTCCCAGAACTCCGCCGGGGTCCGGGCGCCCGGCAGGTGGCACGACAAGCCGACGATGGCCAGGCTGTCGCGGTAGTAGTCCGGCCAGGCCGCCGCCTGCGGCCCGCTCTCCGGCGCATCCGCCATCGCGGAGACCGGCGCCGCCGGCTGCGCGGCGGGCAGCAGCGCCTCGGCGCGCCGGGCCTCGGTCACGTAGCGGGCGATGTCGCGCACGCTCGGATGGCGGAACAGGTCGGGCGCGCGGAAGCGGACCTCGAAGCGCTCGGCGATGCGGCGGGCCAGGATCACGGCGCTCACCGAATCGCCGCCGCGCTCGAAGAAACCGTCGGCGACCCCGATCGGGCCGACGCCGAGCAGTGCCCGCCAGATCTCCAGCACCTCCCGCTCGACCGCGGAGCGGGGCAGCGCGGCGGCCGCCTCTTCCTGCGCCGCCGGCTCCCGCCGAGCCAGCGCCAGGCGGTCGGTCTTGCCGTTGGCGGTCAGGGGCAGCGCCGGCAGGGCGACGAAGTGCGCCGGCAGCATGTAGTCGGGCAGCTGCTCGGCCAGGTGGCGCTTCAGCTCGGACGCGGCCGGCGCGGGCCGGCCAGGCTGCGCCACGAGGTAGGCGACGAGCTGCCGGCCGCCTTCCGCCTCGCGGGCGACGACCACGCTCTGGCGCACCGCCGCGTGGCGGTCGAGGCGGCTTTCGATTTCCTCCAGCTCGATGCGATGGCCGCGAATCTTGACCTGGTGGTCGAGCCGCCCGAGGTGCTCGAGCAACCCGTCGGCGCGCCAGCGCGCGAGATCGCCGGTGCGGTAGAGCCGCGCGCCCGGCACGAAGGGGTTGGCGAGGAAGCGCTCGGCGGTGAGCGCCGGCCGGTTCAGGTAGCCGCGGGCGAGGCCCTCGCCGCCGATGCAGAGCTCGCCGGCGGCGCCGCGCGGCGCCAGGCGCCCCTCGCGGTCCAGGATGTAGACCTGGGTGTTGGCGATCGGCCGGCCGATGCTGAGCGGCGCCGCCTCGGCGCCCGCTCCGGCGACCTTGGCGACGGTCGACCAGATCGTCGTCTCGGTCGGCCCGAAGAGGTTCCAGGCCTCGCTGCCGCTGTCGAGGAACTGCTGCCTGAGGTCCTGCGGCAGCGGCTCGCCGCCGCACAGGATCCGCACGCCCTCCTCGTTGCGCCAGCCGCCGTGGAACAGCAGCGACCAGGTCGAGGGCGTCGCCTGCATCACGGTCGGCCGCAGCCGCCGGATCTCCTGGCGCAGCAGGTCGGGATCCTTGAGCCGCTCGGCCGGGCAGAGGCAGCAGAGGCCGCCCCGCACCAGCGGCAGCAGCAGCTCCAGCGCGGAGATGTCGAAGGCCGGCGTCGTCACCGCCAGCAGGCGGTCGTCGGGGCCGAGGCCGGGCCGCTCGGCCATGGCGGCCAGGAAGTTGGTCAGCGCGCGGTGCTCGACCATGACGCCCTTGGGCCGGCCGGTGCTGCCCGAGGTGTAGATGACGTAGGCAAGGTCCCCGGGAGCGAGGTCCTCCGGCTTCGCCGCCAGGGCGGCCTCGGGCCGGGCGGCAAGCTCCTCCTGCGCGGCGGGCTCGTCCAGGCAGAGCATGGGCAGGTCGGGGATCCCCGCCTGCTCCGCGATCCGCCGCAGCTTCGGCGCCAGGCTCGAGTGCGTCAGCACCGCCCGTGCGCCGCTGTCCTGCAGCATGAAACCCAGGCGCTCGTCCGGGAAGCCGGGGTCGAGCGGCAACCAGGCCGCCCCCGCCCTGGCGACGGCCAGGAGTGCCACCGGCAGGTCGAGCGAGCGCTCCAGGCAGACCGCGACGAGCGGCTCAGGCGGCAGCGCGAGCCGGCGCAGCCGGGCCGCCAGGCGCGCGCTCTCGGCGTCGAGCTCGGCATAGGTCAGCTGCCGTTCGCCGCAGACGACGGCGAGGGCCTGGGGCCGCAGCCGCGCCTGCTCCTCGAACAGCTGGTGGAAGCGGAGCTCGGGGTACGCCGCCGCGCTGTCGTTCCAGGTCTCGAGCAGCAGGGTCCGCTCGGCCGCGCCGAGCAGGTCGAAGTCGCCGGGCCGGCGTGCCGGATCGGCGACGGCCTGGCCGGCCGCCGCCACCAGGTGCCCGGCCAGGGCCTCGACGGTCGCGGGCAGGAACAGGCTGGGGTTGAACTTCAGGTTCAGCGCGAAGTCCTCGGCGCCCTCGCGAACCTCCAGCACCAGCTCGTACTCGCCCTCCTGCGCAACCTCCTCGACCAGGGCCAGCGAGAGCGGCTCGCCGAGCTCGCGCGCGAAGGCCGGCAGGTCGCCGCCCGAGAAGGCGTTCTGGTACTCGAAGGCGACCTGGAAGACCGGCGCCAGCGCCTCCGAGGGTGCCAGGCCCAGGTCCCGGACCAGGGCCGCGAAGGGATAGGCGGCATGATCGAGCGCGTCGGCCAGGGTCAGCTGCAGCGCGCGCAGAAGCTCTTCGAAGGACCCGGCGCCGAGGTTGCGCGCGCGCAGCGGCAGCATGTTGACGAAGTAGCCGACCGCCGTCTCGAAGCGCTCCTCGGAACGACCCCGGTCGGGCATGCCGACGATCAGGTCGTCCTGTCCCGTCCAGCGCTGAAGCACGACCGCGAAGAGCCCCAGGAAGACGGTCGAGAGGGTCATCCGCCGCTCGCGCGCGAAGGCGCGGAGGCGCCGGCTCAGGGCGGGGTCGAGGCGGACGCGATGGGTCTGCCCCTCGAAGCGCCGGGCGGCGGCGCGCGGAAAGTCCGTCGGCAGCGCCGTCGCCGGCGGGCTGCCCGCCAGTTGCTCGCGCCAGTAGGCGCGGTGCGCCTCGCCCTCGGGGCCGGCCAGCAGCGCCTGCTCCCAGGCGACGAAGTCGGCGTAGTCATCGGCCTCGGCAGCCGGCGCCGGCGGCAACCCCTGCAGGATCTCGCGGTAATGGCCGAACAGGCTGCGGCAGACCGGCAGGAAGGAGCCGCCGTCGAAGACCAGGTGGTGCAGCGTCAGCAGGAGGTGGTGGTCCTCCGGCGCGCGGCTGAAGACCTCGAGCCGCGCCAGCGGCCCGGCCTCCAGGTCGAAGGGCGCCTTGGCGCGGGCCTTGATGCGGGCGAGCAGCGCCTCCGCGCCGAGCCCCGCCGCCTCGTGCCGCTCGATCGCCGGCAGCGGCTCGGGCCGCGCCTCGCGCAGCAGGACGCCGTCCTCCTCGAGCAGACGGCTGCCGAGCAGCGGATGACGGTCGGGCAGCGCGCGGAAGGCCTGCTCGAGCGCCGCGAGGTCGAGCGGGCCGGCGAGGTGGAAGCAGAGCGGGATGTTGTAGGCGCCCATGGCGGGGTCGAGCTGCTGCAGGGACCAGAGGCCCTTCTGCCCCTCGGAGAGCGGGCAGCGCCGCGCGGGCGCCGGCCGCTCCGGGACGGGTGGGACGGCCTCGCCCGGCGCCGTCGGCCCGTCGAGCTGCCGCCCGAGGTGGCGCGCCAGGGCCTCGATGGTCGGGTGCTCGACCAGGTCCCGCGCCTGGACGGCGATGCCGAAGTCGCGCGCGAGCCCGCGCAGCAGCTTCATGCCGAGCAGGGAATCGATGCCGAAGTCGTAGAGGTGGCGGCCGGGGTCGATGGCGCCGGCCGGGGTGTCCAGCGCCTCGGCCAGCCGCGCCACCAGCCGCTCGCGGATGCGCCGCGCGCCGTCCTCTCCCGGCTCGGCCGGCCGCTCTTCGGCTGGGGCATGCGCCGCGGGCTCGATCCAGTAGCGCTGCCGGTCGAAGGGGTAGACCGGCAGGCGGACCCGGCGGGCGCCCGGGTCGTGGAGCGCGGACCAGTCGAGGGCGCCGCCCGCGACCCAGTATGCCGCCAGCGCGGCGAGGTCGGCGCCGGCGGCCGGCGCCGCCGTGGCGGCCTCGGAGGAGCTACCCTGGAAGACCGGCACCCCGCCCCCCGCCGGCGCTCCCTCGAGCCAGGCCGCGAGAGCGCGCCGCAACTCTTCACGCGAGCCGACGACCCAGGCGAGGCGCCGCTCGAGCTCCTCGCGCCCGACCTGCAGGGTGTAGGCGATGTCGGCCAGGGAGGGCGGCGGCCGCCGGGCGGCGATCGAGGTCGCCTCGCCTTCCGGGGCATCGTCGAGGTCGTCGTGAAGTCCGCGGGCCAGGGCCGCCAGCGCCGTCTCGCTCTTGGCGGAGAGGACGATCAGCACGGGGCCCTCGGGAGCGCCGCGCCGGGCCTCCTGCCCCGCGCCGGTGAACTCCTCGATCAGCAGGTGGGCGTTGATGCCGCCCATGCCGTAGGCGTGGAGCCCGGCCAGGCGCGGGCCGGCGGTGCGCGGCCAGGGCGCGGTCTCGGTGGCGATGGTGCAGGGCTGGCCCTCGCGCTCCAGGTCCGGGTGGTGCTCGGCGAAGTTCAGCACCTTGTGGATGACGCCGGTCTCGAGGCTGCGCACGATCTTGAAGAGCGCGGCCAGGGCCGAGGCGGACTCACCGTGGCCCATGGTCGGCTTGAGCGTGCCGATCCGGCAGGCGCCCGGCTCCAGCGTGACCTCCCGCTCGCGCGCCAGGTCCCGGAGCGCGCGGTTGAAGGCCTGCCACTCGACCAGGTCGGCCAGGGCATTGCCCATGCCCTGGGCCTCGATGTAGCGAACCTGGCGCGGGTCGATGCCGGCCTGGCGGTAGCAGGTCCGGACCAGCTCGGCATGGCTCTCGACGTTGGGGGCGGCGATCGAGGCGCCGCCCTGGCCGTTGTAGTTGACGGCGCTGCCGCGGATCAGCGCGTGGACGTGGTCGCCGTCGGCGAGCGCCCGGGAGAGCGGCTTCAGCAGCAGCGTCGCGACGCATTCGGCGCGCAGGTGGCCGCGGGCCTCGCGGCCGAAGGAGGCGACGCTGTCGGTCGGGCTCAGCTGCCCGGCCTCGGACAGCAGCGCGAAGGGCTCGGGGCGGATCAGCAGGTTGGCGGCGCCGACCAGCGCCTGCTCGATCTCGCCGCTGCGCAGGGCCGAGACCGCGCGGTGGATCGCCACGGCGGCGCCGGGGCACTGGGCGTCGACGATCTCGCTGGCGCCCCGGAAGTCGAAGAAATAGGATAGGCGGTTGGCCAGCAGGCAGGACTGGGCGTACCACTCGCCGGTGTCGTGGCCGGCCGCCCGCAGCAGCTCCAGGTACTCGTTGTCCTGGACCGCGACGAAGACGCCGGTCCTGCTGCGCTTCAGGGCGCGCGGCGAATGGCCGGCGTCGGCCAGGGTCTGGTAGGCCGACATCAACAGCAGCCGCTGGCGCGGGTCCAGGGTCGCCGCCTCGCCCGGCGCGATGCCGAAGAAGGCCGGGTCGAAGCCGGCGATGTCCGGGATGAAGCCGCCCCAGCGGCTCCGACCCTCGCCCGCCGTGCGCCAGTCGAAGCGGCTCGGCGGGATCTCCTCGATCAGGCAGTCGTCGCGGTCGAGCGCCTGCCAGAAGGCGTCCAGCGTGTCGCACATCGGAAAATAGCCGGACAGGCCGACGATCGCGATCGGCTCCGGCCGGCCGTCGGCCTCGGGCATCGGCGCCGGACCGCCGACGCCCGAAGACGGCTCCGACGCGCCGGCACCCGCCTTCAAGAGCGCAGCCTCGATCTCTCTGAGTTCGCGTGCCGTGTCCATCAGCAGCCCGGGCGGCCTCTCCGCCTCAGCCCCGGTCGCCGGCGACGCGCACCGCAGGGCCCGACGTCTTCACGCGATCCGGCGCCGGGCGCCCCGCCCCCGTCTCGGCGCGACCGGGCAAGCTATTTCTTCCTCGCGGTCACGACCATGTAGCCGAGATTCTCGCTCATGTACTCGAAGAGAAAGATCCAGTTCTCGATCATCTTCTCGGTTTCCTCGCCGAACATTTCGACGAGCGTGCCCCGATGCTCTTCGAGCGCTTCCGTCAGCTTGGGCACCAGCCAGGGCATGACGTTCTCCGAAATGTCCTCGATCTCGACGAGCTCGAAACCGGCTTCCGCCATCAGGGCCGGATAGTCCTCCTTGGCGACGAAGACGGAATGGATGTGCTCCTGGACGAAATCCCTGAACTCGTCGCTCGTGGTCGGCAGCGTCGGCAGGTCGGTCAGCAGCAGCGTCGCGCCCGGCTTGAGCACGCGCGCGGCTTCCAGAAGCGCCGCCCGGTGGCCCATGTGGAAGATCGATTCGAAGAACCAGCCGCCGTCGTAGCTGGCGTCCTCGGCAGGAATCTCCAGGGCGCTGCCGTGGAAGAACCGCAGGCGGTCCTGGAGCCCCTCGGCCTCGGCCATGGCCGTCGCGGCCCGCTGCTGCGAGCCGCTGATCGTGATGCCGTCGACCTGGCAGCCCGTGGCGCGCGCGAGCTTCGCGGCCGGCTGGCCGACACCGCAGCCGAGGTCGACGAAGCGCTGTCCCGGTCCGATCCGGATCCGCTCGATCATGATCTCGGCCAAGCGGTCGGCGGCGGCGGCGAAGCTGGCTCCGGCGGTCTCGGCGTCCCAGTAACCCCAGTGCAGGTGCCCGCCGAACAGGGTCGGCCCGAACTGCCCCTCGGGCGAATCGTAGAGCGTGGCGACCACTTCGGGTTCGGCAGTCTGCATCGTAAGGCCCCCCTCGAGCATGCAGCATGAGCGACCGCCGCAGCATAGGGTGGGGCCTCCCCGCCCTCCAGCGGAAAGTCGCCCGCGCAGGCGCGCGATCGGACATTCGTATGGCGCCCTTTCGGCGGCTTGCCTACACTCCGAGATCCGTCCGGAAGCCGTCATACCTCGGGGGAGCTCAATGCTCGGCATTCTCAAAGATCCCTATTTCAGCGAGCATCAGGCCAACGGCTTTGTAGAAACCGGCATTTCTCTGGAAGAAGATCTGGTCGAGGAAATCAAGGAGCACTACCTGACGAAGGCGCTCGGTCACAACGACTTCCCAAAATTCTTCGTCGACAACCAGCATCAGGCCTATCTGGAAGGCGCCGTCCTTGGTTTCGTCTTCAATACCTTTCCGGGGGCCGCCAAGAAACTGGTGAAGCGCTTCTACGACAAGGCCTACAGCAAGGCGGTCTATTGCGACCAGGCCTGCATGGAGAAGGTGCTGGCCCAGCTCATGAAGCAGGACTTTCAGCGTCTCTTCGAGACCCGCTACATCGTCGCCTCCTACGACATGTACCTGCGCAACAGCCACCGCTCGCCGGCGGCCGGCATCCACACCGACCTGCCGAACTTTCATCACTTCTACGAGACCGAGAACGACCTCAGCCTCTACATCCCGCTGGTCGACCTCGACGACGACAACGGCGGGCGCCTCTCGGTGCTGCCGGAAAGCAAGCTGAAGGTCGCGGGCAACGTGCTGCTGAAGCTGCTCTACGAGCACTTCTCGCAGATCCCCGAGTGCCTGGACGAGAAGGGCTACGTCGACCCCGACAGGATCACCGCCAGGCAGATGGCGGCCTTCATCAGGAGCAAGCCGCACCAGGACCTGATGACCCTCTACAAGGGCGTCATCCCGCTGGCCAAGAAGCAGTACGCCGGGGACTTCCGGCGCACCGAGGAGGGCCGCGGCCGGGTGCTGATGTTCAACAACAAGAACTTCCACGCCGCCGAGCGCTGGAAGAACGAGCAGGTCGACCGCGAGGTCTACGTGATCCGCATGTTCCCGCTCTACGACGCCCGGATCCGCCTCAGGCAGAAGCTGCACGGCACGCCGGTCAACAACTTCCTGCTCGACATGCAGGAGGGCGTCGTCCACCGCTATCCCCACCCGGTCGACGTGACCGCGATCCCCGAGGCCGAGAAGCTGAGGCTGTGACCTCGCCGCCGGCGCCGGCTACTTGCGCGCGCCGACCAGCAGGCAAGGACCGGTGATCGCGTCGAGGTGATAGTAGGTCCACAGCGCGTCCGTTAGCCGCACGAGGTCGAGCCGGCCGTCGCCGAACTCCTCGTGCAGCCGCTCGACGACGTGGAGGAAGTGCGCGCGCCAGATCTCGTCCCTGGCGTCCTCGACGTGGATCTCGTGGAAGCCGACCTCGGACAGCAGCGCCCGATACTCCTCCACGCTCTCCAGGTGGTTTTCCGGGCTCGGGAAGACCGGGTACTGCGCCAGCCGCTCGCGGGAGGTGAAGAGCACGTCCGACAGGACGAGGTGGCCGCCGGGGGCAAGCACCCGGTAGGCTTCCTCGAGGAAGCGCCGCCGCGTCTCGAAGTGGAAGGCGGCTTCGATGCAGAGGACGGCATCGAAGAAGCCGTCCCGGAAGCTCATCTCGACGGCGTTCATGACCTGGGCGTTGCAGCCGGGCGCGTTGGCCCGGGTCGTCTCGATCTGCTTTTCCGAGATGTTGATCGCCCAGACGTCCTCCGGCCTGTAGTGGTCGAGCAGGCGCCGGGTCGAGGCGCCCAGGCCGCAGGCGACGTCGAGGATCCGGCCGGTCTTCTCCGGGAGGAGAGCGAGCAGCGCGTCCTGCAGCCGCTCGCTGGCCTGGTGCTGCGTCTTCGTCGAGGCGTCCCAGTAGCCGATGTTGCGGTACTGCGTTTCGCCGAGCAGCAAGCCCATGATGCCGTCGCGGCTGTAGAAGGTGTCGTCGTAATGGCGGTTGACCGCGACCGCGAGGCGGCCGCTGTCGGGGCCGTCCGCCGCGGCGACCTGCTCCCGCCCGTCCGATGCCGGCTCGGGCCGCGGGCCCAGCCCGCCGAGCGGGGCGTCGCCGGCCAGCCTCGCGAGGTCGGCGGGCACGTGGCCGATCGCGTCGATGTGCGCCGAGATGCCGTCGAACAGCCGCTGCTTCAGCTGCGCCTTCAGGTCGGGTCCGTGGGTATCCATCTTCTGCTTTCGTCTCTCTGCGGCGGGCTTGCAGGTAAGGGTGTGGCGGTCGTCAGGCGAAGGCCCGGAACCGCTGGTTCATGTAGTCGGCGCAGGCCTGCAGCAGGTGTTCGGCGACGGCATCGACATGGCGATTGCGCCAGTCCTCCAGGGCCGAGCCCTTGACCCACTGGTTGAAGGCGCCGAGCGCCGGGCCGGTATGGACCTGGAAATCGACCCGCTGGGCGCTGTCGCCCGCCAGGGCGAGGCGCATGGTGTGGACGAAGTACCAGCGGAAGACCAGCGCCATCATCGCCTTGGGATTGCGCTCGGCGCGCTCGATCTGCTCGGGAAAGGCCGTCATGTAGTGGGCCCGGGTTTCCCGGAAGACCTCCTCGAAGCTGCGCTTGAAGTACTTGTCCTGGATCTCCCTGCGCACCGGCGCCTCGATCGCCTCGAAGGAGGCGTGGCTGCGCCAGAGGTCGTAGAGCCGGTTGGCCTTGGCCGGGAAGAAGACGCCCTTCCTCATGACCTGGATCTTCGAGCCCAGCTCGAACATGTCGCCGGCCGGGGCGTAGGCAGTATCCTGGACGCCGATCTCCTGCAGCATCTCCTTGACCGCCTCGCTGGTGCCGGCCTCGACGCTGCACTGGTTGATCGAGCCGGTGCCGAGGAAGTCGGCGCCGAGCAGGAAGGCGCAGGCCGCGGCCTCCGGCGTGCCGATGCCGCCCGAGGTGCCGACCCGCACCGGCGTCTCGTAGCCCCGCTCCTCCTGCAACCGGTCGCGCAGGCGCAGGATCGCCGGCAGCAGGACCGAGGTCACGCCGCCGTCGGTGTGGCCGCCGGAATCGGCCTCGACGTTGAGGTCGGAGGCGACCGGCAGGCGCTCGGCCAGGGCCGCTTCCTGCTCGGAGATCCGGCCCTCGGCGAGCAGCCGCTCGACCATCGCCCGCGGCGCCGGCGACAGGAAGGAGGCCGCGACCTCGGGCCGCGAGATCTTGGCGATCACGCGGTTCGGCACGCTCAGCCGGCCCTGGGCGTCCGTCGCCAGGCCGGTCAGGCGGAACTGCACGAGCGCCGGGCTGACCTGCATGAAGGCCGAGGCCTCGAGGTTGCGCACGCCGTGCCGCAGCAGCAGGTCGACCAGCGCCCTCTCCTCCTCGGGCCGCGAGGGGTCGGCCAGCAGGTTGACGCCGTAGGGCGCGCCGCCCGGGAGGGCCTGCTGGATCTGCAGGATCGCGGCCTCGATCTCCGCCAGGCGCAGGCCGCCCGAGCCGAAGAACGACAGGAAGCCGGCCCGCGCCATGCGGATCACCAGCGCGGTCGAGGCGATGCCCTTGACCATGGCGCCGGCAACGTAGGCAGCCCGCAGCCCGTAGTCTTCCCGAAAGCGCTCGGATCCCAGTCGTTCCGGCGTGATCACCCTGCCCCTCGCCCCCTCTCCTCGTCGCCTCTGTCTTCGTCGCCCCTCGGCCATTGAGGCGCGAAGACGGCCGCCGCGCAACCGCCGCGTTGGCACGGAGCGTCGACCGTAGCGGGATTCGGCCTGGCGGGCCGGTAGTGCGCCCGCGGCGGAGTTGCTAATCTCCTCGCCGTCCCGCCACTGCCGGAAGAACCCGCCATGCAAGCCTACCTCTTTCCCGGCCAGGGGTCGCAGCGCGTCGGCATGGGCGACGGCCTGTTCGAGGCCTTTCCCGAGCTGACCGAGGCCGCCGACGCGGTCCTGGGCTATTCCATCGCGGAGCTCTGCCTGCGCGACCCCGAGCGCCGACTGACCCGGACCCAGTTCACCCAGCCGGCGCTCTACGTCGTCAACGCGCTGAGCCACCGGCGCCGCCTGCAGGAAACCGGCGCGCAGCCCGACTTCGTCGCCGGCCACAGCCTGGGCGAATACAACGCGCTGGAGTGCGCCGGCGCGGTCGGCTTCGAGGACGGCCTGAAGCTGGTCAGGCAGCGCGGCGAGCTGATGGCCGCCGCCCCCAAGGGCACCATGGCGGCGGTGGTCGGCCTGCCCGCCGGGCGGATCGCCGAGATCCTGGCCGAGAACGGCCTGGAAGCTCTCGACGTGGCGAACTTCAACGCGCCCGCCCAGACCATCCTCTCGGGCCTGGAGCCCGACATCCGGGCGGCCCAGGACTGCTTCGAGCGCAACGGCGCGACCTACATCCCGCTCAACGTCGGCGGCGCCTTCCACTCGCGCTACATGCGCCCGGCGGGCGAGGCCTTCGCCGCCTTCCTGGCCGAGTTCACCTTCGCCGAGCCGCAGATTCCGGTGGTCGCCAACGTCGACGCCCAGCCCTACCGGTCCGGCGAGACCGCGCGCCGGCTGGCCGACCAACTGACCCAGCCGGTGCGCTGGCTGGACTCGGTGCGCTTCCTGCTGAGCGAGGGCGTGACCGACTTCCTGGAGCTCGGCCCCGGCGACGTCCTGACCAAGCTGGTCCGTGGCATCCGCAGCGATTTCGAGGCCAACCCGCCCGCGCCGGCCGCTTCTGCGCCCGAGCTGGAGCCGGAGGCGCGCCCCGACGCGCAGGCGACGGTGGCCGCCTGGAACCGCCGCCACCCGGTCGGCACGCGCGTCACGGTCGCCGGCTACGAGCGGGCCCTGACCACCAAGACTCCCGCGGTCGTCCTCTTCGGCCACCGCGCCGCCGTCTACCTGGAGGGCTACAACGGCTACTTCGCCCTGGAAGAGGTCGCGCCGGCGGCTCCGGCCGAGGCCGGCGCCTAGATCGGGAGGCCTGCGGCGGGATCCGTGAACTGCGGCAGGAAGGCGAGGTGAAAGAGCGCCGACTTGGGGTTCAAGGCCTCCACCACGACGCTGTCGCGCAGCGCCTTCAGCGCCGTCGGCGCGGGCGTCCTGCGGGGCGCGGGCACCGAGGACCGCCCGCCTCTCAGGTACCTGACGCCGAGCCAGATCAGGTAGGCCGCGCCGACGAGCTTCATTGCCGTGAAGAGCGCCGGCACGGCGGCGAGCAGGGCCGAGACGCCGAAGGCGGCGGCGGCGATATGCCCAAGGCCGGCGATATGAAAGCCGAGCGCCGACCACCAGCCGGCCTTCCGGCCCGCGGCGAGCGTCTGAGCGGCGGCGTAGAACATCCCCGGCCCGGGGACGCAGGCGAAGACCGCCGAGGCCAGGAAGAAGGGGATCAGGAGATCTGCAGAGGGCATGGGCGCAACTCCATCGGGGCGCCCAGTGTCGCGCAGCCGGCATCAGGCCCGAGGGCGGCCAATCGCCGCCCGCGGGCTCGTCGAGGGGCGGCAGGCTTCGTCGCCGGCGGTGCGCGCACGCCCCTCGACAGGCTCGGGACGAAGCAAAGAGGGAGAGGGCTCGAAGGGTCGGATCGTGAAGCCGCGCCACCCCTTGCTTCGTCCCGAGCCTGTCGAGGGGCGTGAAGGCGCCCGACGCCGTAGGCCCGCTCAGCCCGCCGGGCGGTAGCCGGCGGCCAGGCGCTCGAGGTGGCCGAGGGACTGCCGGACCAGGGGGTAGTCGGCGCCGAAGTCGAGCAGGCAGGCGATCTCGTCGATGCCGGCGGCCCTCGCCTGCTCGACGACCTGCCGGCCGTCGTCGGGCGTGCCGAAGAGCGCGCCGGTGCGGAAGTAGCGCTGGTAGGCGTAGTCCAGCATCTTCGCCTTCTCGGCCTCGCTCAGCGGCACCCCGCCCTTCTCGTCGAGGGCGGCCTTCACGTGGGCCTCGAGCGCGCTCCTGATGTAGTCGCGGAAGGGCGCCTCGACGGCCTCGCGGACCTGCTCGCGGTCCTCGAGCAGGAGGGTGTGCAGCATCAGCGTCACGGTCCCCGCCTCGGGATCGAGCCCGGCCTCGCGCCGCCCCTCCCGGTAGAGGGCGACCTTCTTGGCCATGGCCTCGAGATTGTTGCCGTAGAGCATGGTGAAGACGTTGTAGCCCTGGCGGCCGGCATGGAGGAAGCCGCCGTCGTTCTGGGCGACCAGCAGCCAGACCGTGAGCTCCGGCTGCAGCGGCCGCGGGTAGACCGTCACCGTCACCTCCTGCCCCCCGGGGCCGGGAAAGGCGACCGGCTCGCCGCGCCACAGGCGCTGCACTACGGAGATGTTCTCGCTCAGGATCCGCCGCCGGTCCTCGTAGCTGTCCGGCGCCAGGATGAAGTCGTCCCGCGCCCAGCCCGAGCCGAAGCCGAGGTCGACGCGGCCCTGCGACAGCACGTCGTTCATCGCCCACCATTCGACGACCTCGGCCGGATGGTGCAGCGGCAGCGAGACGCCGGCGGTGCGGAAGCGGATGCGCGCGGTCTGGGGAATCAGGTGCGCCGCCATGATCGCCGGGTTGGCGTAGATCGAGCCGAACTCGTGGAAGTGCCGCTCGGGCAGGTAGACCGCCTCGAAGCCGGCCCGGTCGGCGAAGAGGGTGATGTCGCGCATGAAGGCGTACTTCTCGGCGTCGGCCACGTCCTTGCGGACGTCCGAGAAGAACAGGACGCTGAAGCGCATGCCCTGGCGCGGCGGCGCGGCCCGCCGGGCGGTCGGGCGCAGGCCGAGCAGCTGCTCGACGGTCTCGCTCACAGCGTGCCGCCCGAGGGCTGGGACGTGCCGGCTTGGGGCGAAGCCCCTTGCGCCGCCAGGTGGCGCGACAGCCTCTCGACGGTCGGGTGCTCGATCAGCCACTGCGGCGGCAGCTCCCGCCCCAGGCGCTTTTCCAGGCGCGTCGAGAGCACCATCGCCGAGATCGAATCCAGGCCATAGCTCTGGAAGGGCTGAGCGGGATCGAGGGTCTTCAGCTTCAGCACCTCGCGGACCGTCTCGGCGATGACCCGGGCGCTCTCGGTTGGGGCGCTCTCGGCCGGGGCGCTTTCGGCCGGGGTACGCACGGCCGCCGGCGTCTCGACCGGCGCGCCCTCGGCGACCGGGGCCGCGGCGCCGAACAGCAGCGCGTGGAGGCGATGGATCAGCGCGGGCGCGAGGCGCCGGATCTCGGGCAGCCCGACGACGGCGGTGATCTCGCGGGGCGGCACCGCCCGCCCGGCCCGCTTCTCGGCCTCCCAGCGCTCCAGGTGCCCGAGCAGGAGCGCCGCCGGCCCTTCCGGCTCGGACCCGGCAGGCTTGGGCATGACGGGCTCGGGCATGGCGGGCTGGGCGTGGAGCAGTTGCGGGCGGACCTGCTCGAAGCGGCGCGGGTCGAGGTAGCCGACGATCACCCGGCTGCCGAGGCCCTCGCCCATCGCCCGGTCGAAGAGCGCCCGGCCCTCCCGGTTCGAGAAGGTCCGCAGGCCGAGCCGCGCGAAGGTCTCCCGCACGGCCGCCGCCCGTTCCGGCGCGACCCGCGTGATCCCGCCGGTCTCGTTCCAGTCCGACCAGAGGATCGTGCGGTAGCACCGCCGCTCGTGCTGCCGGTGCTGGTAGGTCGTGAAGAAATCGACGAAGGCGTTGGCCATGGCGTAGTCGGCGGCGCCGCGCGCCAGGTGCGGGACCAGCCCGGTCAGGGAGACGAAGGAGACAAAAAAGTCCAGCGGGTCCGCCTTGAAGACGGCGTGCAGGCTCTCCAGCCCCTCGGCCTTCGGCTCCCAGACGGCGCGCAGGGACTCCAGGCTCTTGGCGGCGAAGGCCGGCGTCGCCGGATCGGAGTAGAGCGCGGCGGCGTGGACCACGCCGCGGATCGGCCCCAGGGTCGCGCGGACCCGCACGAAGTAGTGGCGCAGGGCGTCGCGGACGGCCAGGGAGCCTGTATAGACCTCGAGCTGCTCGAGGCGCGCTTCGAGCGCGAGCAGCGCGCGCAGCTTGTCCGCGAGGTAGGGCTCCAGCGCCTCCTGCTCGAGCGCCTGGGCCCAGCTCTCGCGCGGCGGCAGCGGCGTCACACCCATCAGCACGAGCTTGCGGCAACCCCTGTCGGCGAGGTGACCCGCGATCTCCAGCCCGACGCCGTTGGTGCCGCCGCTGACGACGTAGACGGCCTCCTCGTCCAGCTCCAGGGGGTCGAGTTCCAGGGGGTTCAGCTCCAGGGAGTCGAGCCCGCCAGACCCCGCGGCCTCCGCCGCCAGCAGCGGCGCGAAGCGCGCGCCCTCGCGGACACAGAGCGTGGTCTCCTGCAGCGCGGACCCGAGCTCCTGCAGGAGCAGGCGCCGCAGCAGCGGCGGGTCGTCCTGGGTCGCCTGGTCGATATCCAGGACCCGGGCGGCGACCTGGCGGTACTCGGCGCCGAGCATGGCGACCAGCCCGGCGAAGCGGGCGCCGGCCAGGCTCATCCGCTCGCAGCGGAAGGGCAGCAGGCCCTTGGTCAGGTAGAGGATCGAGAGGTCGCGGCAGGTGCCGACCAGCGCCTGATAGAAGAGCGTCCGGCCTGCGGGGTCCTCGTCCTCCTCGGCCGGTGCCTCGTGCAGGGCGCCGAGGTCGACCAGGTGGTCGATGTCCTCGAAGCGGTCGAGCAGGATGCGGGCGCCGATCCGGGCGGCGGCCGGGTCGGCGAAGTCGATGACGTTGTCGAGCCGGCCGGCCGGCACGCTGGCGTCGCCGACCAGCACGACCCGCTCGAAGTCGCCCGGCTCGAACAGGCGGCCGGCAAGCTCGCAGGTCTCCTCGTTAACCAGCAGGAGCAGGGTGCGGCGGCGCAGCGGCGGCTCGGCCGGCACCGGCGCCTTGGGCCGCCAGTCGACCTCGAGCCGGCAGAGGCGCTCGACGCCGGTCTCGGCGCGCGCGACGCGGCAGAACCGCCGGTCGCCCTCGTAGCGGACCTCGCTCAGCCCGTCCTGCCCCTCGCAGGCCAGCCACTCCGTGACCAGTCGCTGCATCGCCGCCGCGGCATCGGAAGTGTCGTCCTGCCCGACCAGCAGGAGCGGGCGACGGGCGCCGGAGGGCTCTGCCGCAAGCGCGGCCCCCAGCCGCTCCGCCGTCGCGGCGTCGGCCCTCGCGAAGAGAGCCAGCCGGCCGGCACCGGCGGCCAGGCGGCTGACCAGGGCGGACGTCTGCTCGCCCCCCGCTTCCTCCGCCAGCAGGATCGCCCAGTCCGGCGCCGGTTCCGGCGCCAGCGCCTCGGCGCGGCAGAAGCGGAGGCGCGGCTGGGCCGACAGGGCGGCGGCCTCGGCCAGCCGTCCGAGCAGCGCCGCCAGGGCCCGACCCTCTGCCGATGCCTCGTCGCCGACGACCAGGATCTCGCCGTCCAGGCGCTCGCGCAGCCGGCCCTGCCAGTCGAGACCCTCCGGCAGCGCGCTGCGGCGCCAGGGGCCGGGCTCGGCGGCCGTCTTCTCGGCGGGCACCTTGGCGGGCTCAGCGGCGCTCGCCGCTTCCGGCACCCAGTAGCGCTCGCGGGCGAAGGGATAGCTCGGCAGGCCGTGGCGGCGGCGCGCCTGCCCGGGCCGGTGCAGCCGGCGCCATTCGACCGGCTCGCCCGCGACCCAGCGCGCGGCCAGGCCCGCCAGGTCGGCTGGCCCCGGCGCCCGCGCCGAGGTGGGCGGCACGGCCTTGCCGGCCTCGCCGGTCCAGCAGTGCGGGTCACCGAGGTCGTTCGCGGCGCAGGCCGACAGCCGCTCGCGCAGCTCCTCGCGGGTGGCGGCGAGGATCGCCAGGCGGTGGCGGAAGGCCGGCCGGCCCGTCTGGAAGGTATGGGCGAGCTCGGCTAGGCTCGCCGCCTCCGGCTCCTCGGCCAGCCACTCGGCAAGGGCGCCGGCATAGCGCGCCAGCTGCTCGGGGCTGCGCGCCGACAGCGGGAAGAGCACCGGTCCCTCGGCCATCCCGGCGGCGGGCGGGCGCGGCGGCGCCTCGCCCAGCACCAGGTGCGCGTTGGTGCCGCTGAAGCCGAAGGAGCTGACGGCGGCGAGGCGTTCGCCCCCGGCCCCGGCGGGCCAGGGCCGGCAGTCGGTGTTGACGTAGAAGGGGCTGTCCTCGAGCGCGATGTGCTCGTTCGGCGTCTCGTGGTTGATGGTCGGCGGCAGCAGGCCCGTCTGCAGCGCCAGCACCGTCTTGACGACGCCGGTGACGCCGGCGGCCGTCGCCAGGTGGCCGAGGTTGCTCTTGACCGAGCCTAGGGCGCAGAAGCCGCGCCGGTCGGTGAAGCTTCCGAAGGCCGCGCGGAGCGCCTCGACCTCGATCGGATCGCCGAGCTTGGTGCCGGTGCCGTGCGCCTCGACCAGGCCGATGCGCTCGGGATCGAGGACGAACTTGCGGTAGACGCCGACCTCCAGGCGGGTCTGGGACTCCTGGTTCGGCGCGGTGATGCCGTTGGTCCGGCCGTCCTGGTTCACGCCCCAGCCGCGGATCACGGCGCGGATGTCGTCGCCGTCGCGCTCGGCGTCGGCCAGGCGCTTGAGCAGCAGCACGCCGACGCCCTCGCCGGGCACGAAGCCGTTGGCGCGCTGGTCGAAGCTGTAGCAGCGGCCGTCCGGGGACAGCATGCCGGCCTGGCTCATCTTGACGTGGATGTCGGGGCCGGTGACGACGTAGACGCCGCCGGCGAGCGCCAGGTCGCTGTCGCCGAGCACCAGGCTGTCGCAGGCATTGGCGATGGCGACCAGGGAGGCCGAGCAGGCCGTGTCGATGGCGAGGCAGGGCCCCTGCAGGTCGAGGACGTAGGCGATGCGCGCCGGCAGCATGGCCACCGACTCGCCGATCAGCCCCTGGGCGCTCGGCGGCTGCCCGGCCAGCAGCTGGTGGTAGTCGCCGGCACCGCAGCCGACGAAGACGCCGCAGCGGCTGCCGGCCAGGGCCTGCGGGTCGTAGCCGGCGTCCTCGATGCAGCGCCAGCTATTCTCCAGGAACAGCCGCTGCTGCGGGTCCATGAGCTCGGCCTCGGCGGGCGCGATGCCGAAGAACAGGGGGTCGAAGCGGTCGATGTCCTCGAGCAGGCCCATGCGCCGGCAGACCGTCTTGCCGGGCGCGCTGCGGTCGGCGTCGTAGTAGTCCTCGAGCGGCCAGCGCGACGGCGGGATCTCCGACACGCAGTCCCGTCCCTCCGCGAGGTTTCGCCAGAACTGGCGGAGGTCGCCGGCCTTGGGGAACTGGCCGGCCATGCCGACGATGGCGATCGGCTGCGTGGTGGCGGCCTGGGTCGCGGCCGTCGGGACCGCTGGCGCCGGGATGTCGGGCGCCGGGTGCGGCGCCGCGGCAGGCGTCAGGGGGAAGGCGTGCAGCAGGACCGGCTCATGCGCCGGCGGCGCGGCGCGGGGGGCCGCGACGGCCGCCGGCGTGCCCGAGCCACCGAAGACGCCCTGCTGCCGGCCGAGCTCGACCAGGTGGCGGTGGAACTCGGCGAGCGTCGGGTGGCTGTAGACGCGCGTCGCGGCGACGGCCAGGCCGTAGCGCTCGGCGATCGCCCGAATCCAGGTGACAGCGGCGATGGAATCGAGGCCGAGGTCGATGAACTTGGCGTCCTCGTCGAGCTCGCCCGGCGCCATCCCCAGCTCCCGGGCCAGGGTCTCGCGCAGCCAGGCCCGCAGCTCTTCGGCGTCCTGCAGGCCGGTGCCGGCCTCGGCCTCCGGCCGGTCTCCGCCCAGCTCGGCCAGGACGAAGGCCGAGAAGCGCAGCAGGTTCGGGTGGCTGTAGGCCCTGGTCGCGGCCAGGGAAAGGCCGAGCCGCTCGTTGAGCCGGCGCACCCAGGTGACGGCGCCGATCGAGTCCAGGCCCAGGTCGATGAAGGGAGTCTCCTCCTCGATCTGCTCCGGCGCCATCTGCAGCTCGGCGGCCAGGGTCTCGCGCAGGATCTCGCACAGCGCGCCGGGCGTGGGCGCCGACCCGCGGTCAGCCGGCGGTGTCGCCGGCTCCGGCGCGGCGCCCTCGAAGTGGCGGGCAATCCGCTCGATGACCTCGGGGTTGCCGACGAAGGTCCGGTCGTGCAGCGCCAGCTCGCGCTCGAAGACCGCGGGCAGGCTGGCGCGCAGCGCCGCGCTGCGGCTGCGCTTGTCCTCGACCAGGGCCTGCCGGCTCGAGCTCGCCAGGCGGTGCGCCAGGGCGAGCGCGTGGCCCAGGACCTCGCGGCGCGGCAGCACCGGGCCGAGGCCGCGCGCGCGCAGCTCGCGGCCCTGGTACTCGCGGGCGGTCAACAGGACCTCGCGGCCGAGGCCCGCGCCCAGGCGCTCCGGGAAGACCCGCGTCGAGCCGGCGCCCGGCGTGAAGCCGTAGAGCATGTAGGGGCTCTGGTAGACGCTCTCCTCGCTGTAGACGGCGGCGTCGCAGAACAGGCCCATCGCCCAGCCGGCGCCGATGGCGTGGCCCTGCATCGCCGCGATCACCGGGATCTCGCAGGCGAGCGGCCGGCTGTAGCTCTGCTCGTCGGTGAAGCGCGCGCGGCCGCCCTGGATCGCCAGCAGGCCCTCGCGGGTGCCGCCGCAGGCGAAGTAGGACTCGAAGCCGGTCAGCACCACGACCTTGAGGCCGGGATCGCCGTCGATCCGCTCGAAGGCCTCCAGGACGCCCTCGACGAAGGCCGGCGAGAAGGTATTGCGGCTCGCCCGCTCGCAGAGCGTCATCACGGCGACCCCGTCGGGGTAGGCCTCGAGGGTCACGACCGCGGAGTCGAGGGCGATGCGCCTGGGCGCGCCCGCCGCCTCCGCGCGCGCGGGTCCGGCGAGGTCGGCCGCCAGCGTCCCGCCCTGCCCGCGCGGGGCGAGCGCGCTTCCGTCCCGTGCCAGATGCCCCTTGAGCGCGGCCAGGGCCGGCGCCGAGCCGCGCGCGATGCTGCGCGCCAACTCGAGCGCGCGCGCCTCGAGCTCGTCCGTGGCCACGACCGGCAGGGTGAAGCCGGCCTGACGGAGCTCGCTGCCGGGCAGCGCCGCTGCCGAGCCGAAGGCGTAGGTGCCTTCGGTGCTGCAGATCGCCAGGTCGCAGGCCTCGGCCAGGGTGGCGGCGGCGCCGCGGATCTCGCCCTCCAGCACGGCCACGACCGGCAGCGCGCAGGCGGCCAGCGCCTCGGCCGCCATCCGGACCGAGGCCGACGACGGGCTGTCGGCCAGCAGCCGGTCGAGTCCCTTCAGCAGCAGCACCTTCGACCCGGCCTCCCCCTGGCCGCCGAGCCAGCCGAGGCAGGCGACGAGAGCGGCGCAGGCGGCCTCGGGATCGAGCGGGCGCGCATCGGCCGGATCCGGCCCGACCGAGACGAGGCCCTCGCCGAGATCCTGCAGCACCAGCGCCGCCTCTTGTCCAAGCGGTTCCAGGGCTTGCGGGCCGAAGCTCGACAACTTTCTTAGGGTGCGCTGCCCGGCCGCCGCCGGTTGCGGGAAGCGGGTCGGCACCGAGGCCGGGTCGCGCAGGACGACGGCGTGGGGCTTCGCGAAGGTCGCGGCGGGTGCCGGCAAGGGTGCCGCCGCGACGGTCTGGGCCGGCGGTGCGGGCTCCGGCGCGGTCTCGACCTCCGCTGCCGGGATCGGCAGCCAGTAGCGGGTCGTGGCGAAGGGATAGCTCGGCAGGGCGATGCGCCGGGGCAGGCGCCCGGCAGCCCGACGGCCGCGCTGCAGGGCCTCCCAGTCGACCGATACACCCTTCGTCCAGAAGCTCAGCAGGCGATCGTGCTCGCCGGCGGCGAACCAGCCGGCGAGCCGCTCCTGCAGCGCCGCCTCCCCGGCGCCGGCGATCTCCCGGGCCTGGCGGGCGTGGCCGAGGTGGAGGCCCGCACGCCCGGACTCGGCGACCTCGGACCCGGCGGCAAAAGCCTCGAGCCGCGCGCGCAGCGCCTCCGGCGAGTCCGCGACCAGGCCCAGTCGATGGTCCATCGCCTCGCGGCCGACCTGCAGCGTGTAGGCCAGGTCGGCGAGCTCGGGCGCCTCACCGGCGGCCAGGCGCGCCGCCAGGAAATCGGCCAGGCGGGCGGCATAGGCCTTCAGCCGCTCCTCGCTGCGGGCCGACAGCACGATGGGGAAGCGGCCCGCCTCTGCCGACGGCGCCTCGGGCTCCTCGTACTCCTCGAGGATGACGTGGGCGTTGGCGCCGCCGGCGCCGAAGGAGGAGAGGCCGGCGATGCGCGGCGCCTCCTCCGGGCCCTGCGGTCCCGGCAGCCTCGGCCGCGGCCAGTCCGCCAGCGCCTGCTGGACGAAGAAGGGCGTCGCGGCGAAGTCGATCTCGGGGTTGGTCTCGGCGGCGTGCAGGCTGGGCGCCAGCTGGCGGTGTCGCAGCTGCAGCACGACCTTGATGAAGCCGGCGATGCCGGCCGCCGCCTCCAGGTGGCCGATGGTCGACTTGGCCGAGCCCAGGCTGCAGAAGCCGCTGTCCTGCGTCGTCTCCCGGAAGGCGCGGGTCAGGCCGGCGACCTCGATCGGGTCGCCGAGCTCGGTGCCGGTGCCATGGGCCTCGAGGCAGCTGACCGCGCGCGCGCCGAGCCCGGCCTTGCGCAGCGCCTCGCCGACCAGCTCGGCCTGGGCCAGGGGGTTCGGCACGGTATAGCCGTTGGTCTTGCCGCCGTGGTTGACGTGGGTCGCGCGGATCGTCGCGTAGATCCGGTCGCCGTCGGCGAGGGCGCGGGACAGCGGCTTGAGCAGCACGGCGCCGACGCCCTCCCCGGGCACGAACCCCTTGCCGCCCTTGCCGAAGCTGCGGCAGAGGCCGTCGGGCGAGAGCATGCGCGAAGCGCTGAGGCCGACGTAGCCGGAGGGGTGGAGGTAGAGGTTGACGCCGCCGGCCAGCGCCAGGCGGCACTCGCCGGCGCGCAGGCTCTGGCAGGCCTGGTGGATCGCCGTCAGCGAGGAGGAGCACATGGTGTCGACGGGCACGCTCGGGCCGCGCGCGTCGAGGAAGTAGGACAGGCGGTTGGCGACCGAGCTGAAGGAGGTGTGCGGCTGCAGCCGCTCGCCGCGCCGCCACAGGTCGGGGCCGAAGAGGTCGAAGCCGGTGCGCGTGATGCCGACGAAGACGCCGAGCCGCCGGTCGAAGTCCCGCGCCAGCCGCTCGCGCGTGTAGCCGGCATCCTCCAGGGTCGCCCAGGCGGTCTGCAGGAACAGCCGCTCCTGGGGATCGATGCCGACCGCCTCCTTCGGCGAGATGTTGAAGAACAGCGGGTCGAAGGCGGTGACCTCCTCGAGGAAGCCGCCCCACTTGCCGTAGCTGCGGCCCTGCGCGACCGCGACCTCGGAGTCGGCTTCGAAGAAGCCCTCCAGCGGCCAGCGGTCGGCCGGCACCTCGCGAATGCAGCTCTCGCCCGCGCTCAGCACCCGCCAGTAGGCCTCGAGGCCGTCGGCCTGCGGGAAGCGGCAGCTCATGCCGATGACGGCGATCGGCTCCGGCGCCGCTTCGGCCACGGCGGAAGCGGGCGGCCCGGAAAGAGGCGCCGCGACAGGCGAGGCGGCAGGCGGTGCCGGGACTTCCGACAATCCGGTCACGCGGCGCACCCGGTCGCGGCTGGTGCGCAGCAGGTGGTCGGCGAGCGCGCCGACGGTCTGGCACTCGAAGAGCAGCGTCGCGCCGACCTCGGGGAAGGACCCGCGCAGGGCCGCGGTGATCTGGCCGATCAGGATCGAGTCGATGCCGTAGGCCTCGAGCGGCTCGCGCGGGTCGAGCGCCTCGGGGTCCATGCGCAGCACCTTGGCGACGAGGCGCCTCAGGTGCTGCTCGGCCGCCCGCTTCAGCTCGGGAACCGCGCCCGCCTCCTGGGCTTCCTCGCCGGCCGGCGCCGCAGGCGCAACCGGCGCAGCGGCAGCCGGCCGGGCCTGCTGCCAGGCGAGGCCGTCGCTGCGGGCGAGGATCACCTGCTGGCCGAGGACGTGGGAGTGGGGGTCTGCGAAGCTGACCTCGTCGAAGCCCTCCTGCGCCAGCACCCGCCGCCAGGTCTCCGGGTAGAGGCCGGGCGCGCCGGGCATGCGCAGCGGCCGGTCCTCGGCCAGCCACCAGCCCTCCAGCAGGCCGAAGGTCAGGTGCGCGAAGAGCGAGCGGCCGGCGAGCTCGTTGAGCAGCAGCAGGCCGCCGCGGCCGAGCGCCGCCTTGCAGCCGGCCAGGGTGCGCCGGATGTCGCGCGTGGCATGGAGCACGTTGGTCGCGACGACCAGGTCGTAGGCGCCCGCCTCCAGTCCCTGCCCGGCCAGCGGCCTCTCCAGGTCGAACAGCCGCGGCCGCAGGAAGGGGCAGTCGCCGAAGCGCGCCTCGGCGTGGAACAGGAAGGCCTTCGAGAGGTCGGTAAAGGCGTACTCGGCGATGCGGCCGGCGTAGGGCGCGAGGCGCGGCAGGACCAGGGCCGTGGTGCTGCCGGTACCGGCGCCGACCTCGAGGATCCTGAGGCGCGCCCGGGGCTCCTCGCGCTGGCGGGCCTCGACGGCGGCGGCCAGCGCCTCGGCGAGCTGGCCGTTGAAGTGGTCGGCGACGGCGTTGCCGCCGTACACGCCCTCGACCCGCGCCATGGAGGCCTCGGGAAACAGCAGGTCGGTGGCGCGCAGGCGCCCCGACAGGATCTCGGGCAGCCGCCGCAGGCAATCCTCGGCCAGCGCGACCGCCGCCTCGAGGTCGGGCCCGGCCAACTCCGCGGCCTTGGCCGCCTCCCAGTCGCGCCAGGCCTGCGCCAGGTCGGGCGGCGCGGCGCCGGCGCGCTCGGCCAGCAGCGCCCGCCCAGCCTCAAGCCATTGTCCGTGGAAGCCGGCGGGACCGCTTTCCGACCCCTCGGTCAGTCCCAGAGAGTTCAGCGTCGCGGCGAAGAGATCGGCGAGCCGCGCCTCCAGCGCCACGTTGGCGAAGAGGCTGACTGGCTTCAGGGACTCGACCTCGGCCGCCGTCGCCGCGACCGGCGCCGGCAGCGGCCGGGGGACGGCGGGACCGGCCTGGACCCGCAGACTGCGGGCGGTGTCGACCAGGGGCAGCGCCTCGATCCGGCGGTTCCGCAGCAGGGCGACCTGGCCGAGCGGCGCGCCGAGCAGGCGCTGCAGCGCCTCCATCGCCTCGTCCGGGCGGATCGGCAGGACGCCGCCCAGCCGCAGGCGCGTCTTGGCGGCCTCGGAGAGCGCCGCCGCGCTGCCGATCTGCCAGTGCCCCCAGTTGACGACCTGGACCGGATAGGGCCGCCGGCCGCGCAGCGAGAGCGCCAGGGCGTCGGCGAAGGCGCCGCCGGCGGCGTAGCCGCTGAGGCCGCCGTTGCGCTCCAGGGCGACGACCGAGGAGAAGAACAGCAGGAAGTCGAGCGGCTCGTCCTCGAAGGCCTGCGCGACCCGGACGCTGGCCTCGACCTTGGCCGAAAGGACCTCGCGGAAGTGCGCCTCTTCGGTCTCGGCGAGGCTGCGGTCGAAGGCGCCGACGGCGGCCTGGACGACACCGTGGACCGCCGGCCAGCGCCGCTTGATCTCCGCGTGGGCGGCCGCCAGGGCCGCCGGATCCGAGGCGTCGGCGGCGAGGTAGAGCGGCGCCGGCCCGAGCGCGGCCAGCGCCTGGAGCTTGGCGCGGATCGCGGCGTCCGCCGGGCGCCGGCCGATCCAGACGACCTGGGCCTGGAAGTGCTCGACGAGGTGGCGCGTCCAGGCTTCACCCACGCCGCCGGCGCCGCCGACGACGACGTAGACGCCGTTCTGGCGATAGGCGGGCGGGCCGTCGGGCAGTGCCTCGACAGGCCCGAGGCGGCGCCGGAACCACTGCCCGCTTCGCCTGGCGAGCACCTCGCCGCTGGGCGCGGTCTCGGCCGAAGGCAGGTCCGGGAGCGGCCAGTCCTGCGCGTCCTCCAGGTCGAGGCAGCGCACCCTCCAGAGCGGCACCTCCCCGGCCAGGGCGCCGAGGAAGCCGGGAACGCCGGCGTCGGCCGGCTCCGGCCGTTCGCTGCCGAAGACGGCCTGGCTGCGCCAGGTGACCGCCGTCCAGTCCAGGGGCCGCTCGTCCCGGGAGAGCGCGAGCAGCGCCTTGACCAGCCGGAACAGGAAGAGCAGGCCGGACTCCTGCCGCTCCAGCAGGGCCGCCTCGCCGGCTGGCTCGGGCCGCGCCAGCCACAGGATCCGGTCGAAGGGTTCGAGCGCGCGGAGCCGGTCGGTCAGAACGGGGATCGAGGCCTCGGGGTCGATCTCCAGCCATTGCGTCGAGGCCGGGAGCGCCGCGCCGGCGCGTTCCTTCCAGTTGCTGGGACCGATGGCCAGCACCCGGGCCTCGGGCGCGGGGAAGAGTGCCTCCGGCAGCGTCTCCCGGGCGCTCAGCGCACGCCAGACCGGTGCCAGCAGGATCGCCGGCGGTCCTTCCGTCTCCCCGGACGGAACCTCCTCGCCGGCCGCGCCAACTTCCGCCGGCAGCGGCTCGCCGGGCAGCCAGTAGGCGTGGCGGGCGAAGGGATAGGTCGGCACGTCGAGCCGCCGCCGCGCCGGCGCGCCCGAGGGATGGAGCAGCGACCAGTCGACCTCGGCGCCGGCCAGCCAGAGCAGTCCGAGGCGCTCCAGGTCGCCCTCGGCCGCCAGCGCCTCGACGAAGGCCCACCCCGCCTCGCCGCGCGTCAGCTCGCCGAAGCGGCCGGGCGTGGCCCTGTTGGCGGTCGCGCCCTGGGTGGAATGGCCGCGGGCCGGGTCGGCGCAGAAGGCGTTGAGGGCCGCGACCAGCTCCTCCCGGCCGGCGACGACCAGCGCCAGGCGCTCCTCCAGGGCCTGGCGGCCGGTCTGCAGCTGCCAGGCGAGGTCGGCCAGCGGCACCGAGCGGCCGGGCCCGGCGGTCAGCCAGTCGAGATAGCGCCGGGCGTAGGCCTGCAGCTGCGCCGGGGTCCGCGCCGACAAGAGGAAGAGCAACGGCCCCTCGTCCGCACCCGCTGCCGATCCCGCCTGCGCCCCCGCTTCCGGGACCTGCGGGGCCTCGGCGACGACGACATGGGCGTTGGTGCCGCCGGAGCCGAAGCTGCTGACGCCGGCGAGGCGCGGCGCGCCCGCGGCGGGCGCGGCCCAGGGCCGCAGGCGCTCGACGATCTCGAGGCCGCTGCCGTCGAGCGCGATCTCGGGATTGAGGCGTCGGAGGTGCAGGCTCGCCGGCAAGGCGCGCCGCTGCAGGCAGAGCACCGCCTTGAGCAGGCCGGCGAGGCCGGCGGCGGCCTCGAGGTGCCCGAGGTTGCTCTTGACCGAGCCCAGGCCGCAGGGTGCGGCCGACGGCGGTCGCTCCGCCCCCGCCTCGGCGAAGGCCTGGAGGATGCCCTGGACCTCGAGCGGGTCGCCGAGCGGGGTGCCGGTGCCGTGGGCCTCGAGATAGCCGAGGTCGGTGGGCTCGATGCCCGCCGCGCGCCAGGCCGCCCGCAGCAGCCGGGCCTGCTGCTCGGGGTTGGGCACGGTCAGGCCGCCGGCCTGGCCGCCGTGGTTGCAGGCCGTGCCCTTGATCACCGCCTGGACCCGGTCGCCGTCGGCCAGGGCGGCGGCGAGCGGCTTGAGCAGCAGCACGACCGCGCCCTCGCTGCGCAGGTAGCCGTCGGCCTCGGCGTCGAAGGGGCGGCACTGGCCCTGCTTCGAGAGCATGCCGGCCTGGTAGTAGGCGAGCGTGTTGGCCGGATGCAGGAGCAGGTTGACGCCCGCGACCAGCGCCTGCTCGGACTCGCCGTCTGCCAGCGAGCGCACCGCCTCGTGCAGCGCCACCAAGGAGCTGGAGCAGGCCGTGTCGAGCAGCAGGCTGGGGCCGTTGAGGTCGTAGAAATAGGAGATGCGGTTGGCCAGCACCGCCATCGCGCTGCCGGTGCCGTAGTGCGCCTCGGTCGGCCGCTCTGAGCGGTCCAGCAGCCGGGCGTAGTCGGAGCCACTGGCGCCGACGAAGACGCCGGTCCGGCTGCCGGCCAGGGCGGCCGGCGCGTAGCCGGCCTGCTCGATCGCCTGCCAGCAGAGCTCCAGCAGCAGGCGCTGCTGCGGGTCCATGGTCTCGGCCTCGGCCGGCGAGATCCGGAAGAAGGGCGCGTCGAAGGCCGCGACGTCCTCCAGGAAGCCGCCGCGCGCGATGCCGCGGTGCCGCCCCTCCGGCTCGATGCCCGCGGGCCAGCGCCAGCGGCCGGCCGGCAGCTCGCCGAGCACCGAGCGGCCGTCGCGCAGGCAGGCCCAGAGGTCCTCGGGTGTGTCGAGGCCGCCGGGCAGCCGGCAGGCCAGGCCGACGACGGCGACGTCGCGCGCGCCGGCGTCGCGCAATGCAGCCTCAGGTGAGTCGGCGCCGCCTTTGGCGGCCTTCGCGGGGCGCGCGGCCCGCCCCCTGCCTTTCGCGGGCCTCGCCCGCACCGGCGCGAGCTCTTCGCAGAGGTGATCGGCGACCTTTCCGGCGGTGTTGAAGCGGAAGAAGAAGCCGGGGCTCAAAGCCACCCCGAAGCGGTGGGCGAGCCGCTCGCCCAGCTCCAGCAGGCCGGCCGAGTCCAGGCCCATCTCCATCAGCGGCCGGTCGAAGGCGAAGGCCGCCTGCCCGCCCTCGCCCAGGCAGGCGCCGACCGAGGCTTCGACCCCGGCGCGGATCGCGGCCCGGCTCGGCGTTTTCCCCGCCGCCTGCGGCGCCCGGCCCGGCGGGGACGCCAGCAGGTCGCGGCGGCGGCGGCGATGGATGTCGTAGCGGACCAGCACGCCGCAGCCCTGGTTCTTCAGGTCGGCGGGCCGGTAGCCGGGCAGCGGCCGCTCGACCGTCGCGCCGTGCAGCTCGTGGAAGCGCAGGATCGGGTCGGCGAGCACGCCCTGGGCGTTGCGCCGGGCGAGGTAGTCCGCCAGCGAAACACCTTCCGCGGCGTCGAAGTTGCGGCAGAGGGTCACCGCGACCACGGCCTCGACGCCCGGCTCCAGGCTGCAGCGCACCAGCATCAGCTCCAGCAGCTGGTCGCCCAGGGTGCGTTCCTGCATCTCCGGCAGGATGTTGACCGCGAGCAGCTGGACGGTGGCGCCGGCCGGGTCGTGCAGCCGGTCGACCCGGGCCGCGGTCATGCCCTCGAGCGCCCCGGCCTCGGCGATGCGCTGGGAATAGATGACGCCGGCCAGGATCTCGCCGACCAGCAGCACCAGCTGCCCCTCGGGATGCCGGGCGATGCGCCGGGCCAGGACCGCCTTGGGCGTGCGCAGGCCGCGCGGCCAGCAGCGCCGCTCCAGCAGCTGCAGGGCCGGCAGGTCCCCGGCCGCGGCCGGCCGGACGCGGAAGTCGCGGCGCTCAAGGTGCTGCAGCAGGTCGCGCTTGCGCGCGGCGGCCTCGGCAAGGTCCTCCGGCGGCTGGCGGCCCGGCAGCAGCCCCGCCGCCGCGGCCGCCGTCAGGAGCTCGAGCGGCGCCACGGCCGGGTCGTCGGCCAGCCGGCGCAGGGCGCCGAAGCAGGGATCCGCGGCGACCGCCTCGGCCTCGGCGAAGTCGGCCAGGCCGAGGCGGGCCATCGCGCCCGAGGCGCGCTCGAAGAGCCCCGAGGCGCGCTTGAAATGCTCTGCCGGATCGTCGGTCATCGAGCGGCGCCCTGCCCACTTTCAGCTGTGGGAAGGCCGCCTGCGGCCGATCCCCCCGGTCCGCGCCCCGCAGCGCGGTCTCCCCCTGCCACTGTGCCGCCGAGCGGGCGCCATAGCAAGCCGAGGCCGCCCGAGAGCGCCCGCGAATCGGCGCGGTTCGGCGCCGGTCACGCCCAGGCGTACTGCCGGTGGTAGCCCTTGATCTCGGTCAGGAAGATGCGCGGGGCGGCGGTCTCGCGGGTGCCGGCCAGGATCGATTGCCAGACCTCGGGGATGAGGTCGGTGTCGAGGACGACGTCGCGGGTGCCGAACTTCACCGTGTCGCCGGCCGCGAGCAGCGCTTCGTACTCCGCCATCGACAGCCGGTGCCGGCCATCGAGCTGGCGCTCGAAGTCCATCGCGCGCAGCTTCTCCTGGCCGGCCGCGGTCGCGACGCCGCTGTAGAACTCCGAGCTGCAGCCCGAGCCGTAGGAGAAGCAGCCGATCCGCCGCGGCGTCTCGAAGCTGCCGCGGTCGATGGCGCCGGCGAGCGACAGCAGGACCGTGGCACCCATGATGTTGCCGACCCGCTGGCAGTAGGTCAGGCCGGGCTGCACGCGCGCCTCGAAATCCTGCTCGGTCTCGTCGCGGTTGGTACGCGCGTGCTTGCGCATCATGGTGCGGTGCGCGCCCTTGACCATGCCGCCGAAGGGCGTGTGGAAGCAGAGGTACTGGAAGGTCGTCCGATAGTCGGCCTCGGGCACCCGCCGGCAGTACTCCAGGAAGGTCTCGTTGCAGCAGTCGAGGTAGGACAGCAGCGACAGGTCGACGTTGCCGGCCTCGCTGTCGGCGACCGGCCGGCAGGTGTCCATGACCTCGTAGCTGTAGTAGCCGTTGGCGCCGACGTCGAGCTGGAAGACCTCCGGCGTCTCGCTGACCAGGAAGGCGACCGCGCCGGCGCCGCCGCTGGGCTCGAAGAAGGCCCAGTCCATGGTCAGGGCGTCGCCGTCCTCGGCGACCAGGAAACGCGAGAGGTCGGTGGCGACGACCAGGGCCTTGGCGCCCGGCGAGACCTGGGACAGCACGAAGCTCGCCGCCATCTGCAGGCCCGCGGTGCCCGAGTAGCAGGCCTGCTTGAGCTCGAACAGGCGGCAGTTGCGCTTCAGGTCGAGGCAGCGGTGGACGTAGGTGCTGAGCGACTTGCCGAAGTCGATGCCGGACTCCGAGCAGGTGATCAGCAGTTCGATGCGGTCCCTCTCCGCCTCCGGCAGGGCGTCGATCAGCGGTTTGGCGGCGTTGACCGCGAAGGTCACCGGATCCTCGTAGGGCAGGGCCACCGACTTCTGCTTCATCAGCAGGTTGTCGAAGCGCGCCGTGTCGAGCCTGCGGTGCCGCGCGAGCTCCAGCACGTCGACGTAGGCGCTGCCGCCGTAGAGGTTCATCGCTTCGATTCCGACGGCCGTCACGCCTCGCCCTTCCCCCTTCGCTGGCCCCGCCTTCGCCGGTGGCGGCCAGCCCCCTGAAGCGCGGCACTATGGGACAAGCCCGGGAGGCCTTCAACAGGCGGAGCGTGCGAGTGCGCGCCTTCGCGGATGGGTTCTGAGGGGGAGCCCTACGGCGTGCGCTCCCGCGGGCCGGGCGGCCGCAGGAAGCGGAAGTCGCAGCCCTCGTCCGCCTGCGTCACCTCCTCGAGGAACAGCTTGAGGTAGCCGCGCTCCGCCGTGGGCGGGCTCGCCGCCGGGGCCTCGGCCCGCCGGCGCGCCAGCTCCTCCTCGGCGACGAGCAGCTCGAGGCGGCCGGCCTCGACGTCCAGCTCGATCAGGTCGCCGTCGCGCACCAGGCCGAGCGGGCCGCCGGCGGCGGCCTCCGGCGCGACGTGCAGCACGACGGTGCCGAAGGCCGTGCCGCTCATCCGGGCGTCGGAGATGCGGACCATGTCCTTGACGCCCTGGCGGGCCAGCTTGCGCGGGATCGGGATGTAGCCCGATTCCGGCATGCCCGGCGCGCCGAGCGGGCCGGCGTTGCGCAGCAGCAGCACGTCCTCGGCCGCGACCTCGAGCTCGTCGCTGTCGATGCGGGCGTCGAGGTCGGCCAGGGAGTCGAAGACGACGGCGCGGCCGCGGTGCCTGAGCAGCGCCGGCGAGGCCGCCGACCGCTTGATGAGGGCGCCGCCGGGGGCGAGGTTGCCGCGCAGCACGCGCAGCCCGCCCTGGGGCGACAGCGGCGCCGCGAAGGGGCGCACGACCTGCTGCGGCCAGTCCGGCGGCCCGGCCTCGATCTCCTCGCCCAGGGTGCGGCCGCTGACCGTCGGACAGTCGAGCTCGAGCTGGTGGCGCAGCTGGCGCAGGATCGGCAGCAGGCCGCCGGCGGCGAAGAGGTCCTGCATGTAGTACTGGCCGCTCGGCTTGAGGTCGACCAGCACCGGCGTCTCGCGCCCCAGCCGGTCGAAGGCCTCGAGGTCGATGTCGAGGCCGCAGCGGCCGGCGACGGCGGCGAGGTGGATCAGGCCGTTGGTCGAGCCGCCGACCGCCTGCAGCACGCGCAGGGCGTTGCGGAAGCTGGCGGCGGTCATGATCTCGCGCGGCCGCGGGCCGGCCCCGGCCAGGGCGACCGCCCGGCGGCCGCTGGCCTCGGCGTGGCGCAGCCGGTCGGCGTGCGGCGCCGGGATCGCGGCGCCGCCC
>NZ_JBBDQW010000061.1:0-30057 GCF_040905785.1 Tistlia sp. | reverse complement strand
CCCCCCCGGCAGCATCATGCCGAGCGCCTCGGCGGCCAGCGCCATGGTGCTGGCCGTGCCCATGACGCTGCAGGTCCCGGCGGTCGGCATCAGCCGGTCGCCGGCGGCGACGATGTCCGCCTCGCTCATCTCGCCGGCCCGGTAGGACTGCCACAGGCGCCGGCAGTCGGTGCAGGCGCCGAGGCGCTCGCCGCGGAAGTCGCCGGTCAGCATCGGCCCGGTGACCGTCAGGATCGCCGGCACGTCGGCACTGGCAGCGGCCATCAGCAGGGCCGGCACGGTCTTGTCACAGCCGCCGATCAGCACGACGGAATCCATCGGCTGCGCCCGGATCATCTCCTCGGTCGCCATGGCCATCAGGTTGCGCAGGTACATGGAGGTCGGCGAGGAGAAGGACTCGTGGATGGACAGCGTCGGGAACTCGATCGGCAGGCCGCCCGCCAGCATCACGCCGCGGCTGATCGCCTGCACCAGCTCCGGCACCGTGCGATGGCAGCCGTTGTAGCCGCTGTAGGTGTTGGTGATGCCGACGATCGGGCGGTCCAGCGCGTCGTCGCTGTAGCCCATCGCCTTGATGAAGGCCTTGCGCAGGAACAGCGAGAACGCCGGATCGCCGTAGTTCGCCAGGCCCTTGCGCATGCCCCCGGGACCGTCCGTCACGAAACCCTCTCCCTGCGCCGGTTCGGCGCCGCTGTGGGGACGCTCACGACTGCTCTTCGTAGTAGGCCACGAGATCCTGGGCGAAGACGGCATGCTCGCCGCCGTCGATCAGCGCCGGGTTGGCCGGGTGCGCGAGATAGCGGCAGAACAGCCACATCCCGTCTCCCGGGTTCTCCACGACCTCGACCACGGCGCCGTTGGCCATGCGCAGCCTGGCGCCGGGCTCGATCTCGATCAGGTTGAAGGTCTCCGCGGTCATGACGTCACCCCCATCTCTCCATACTAACAATGCTGCCGCGCCGCTCTACCGCCGGCCATCGCGGGTTCAGGCATCGGCCTGCTCCTCGGGCACGCGGACGGTCAGGCCGTCAAGCTCCTCGGTGACCACGATCTGGCAGCTGAGCCGGCTGGTCTCATCGTGGCCCGGCGCAAGCTCCAGCAGCATTTCCTCCGTGCCCTCGGCGCTGCCGACCCGCTCGCTCCACGCCTCGGCGACGTGCACGTGACAGGTCGCGCAGAGCAGCCCGCCGCCGCACTCGGCAACGACGCCCGGGATGCCCGCCTGGCGCGCGCCCTCCATCAGCGACCAGCCCTCCTCGATCTCGATGGTGCGGCTCGAGCCGTCGGGCAGGAGAAAGTGAGCTTTCGGCATGGCCGCCTCGAAACGGTTCAGGTGGAAGAGGGAAGCTCGGCGCGCGTCGCGCGTCCGATCAGCTGCTGGCCGCGGATGAAGGCCGCAGGCTGGCCGACCGCCTCGACTGTCGCCAGCCTGCCCTCCTGCAGGCGGTAGACGGCGAAGCCGCGCGGCGGCTCCCCGACGCGCACCTCCTCGCTCGCCAGCGCCGGGTCGAGGCAGCCGGCGATCTGCAGCTTGACGCCCTGCTGTTCGGACCAGAAGTAGGGCGCACGCACGGCCGGCGGCGTGGCGCCGGCGAAGGCCGCGGCCAGGCAGCGCGCCTGAGAGACAGCCGTGTGGACCGACTCGAGCCGGCGCTGTCCGCCCGGGCGCGCGCAGTCGCCAATGGCGAAGACGGCGCCCCGCGAGGCCCTGAGCGTGCCGTCGACAATAATGCCGTCGTCGCAGGCGAGGCCGGCCTCGCGCGCCAACTGTTCGCGCGGCGTGGCGCCGACCGCGACCAGCACGGCGTCGGCGGCGAGCCGCTCCCCCTCGCCGGTCTCGACGCCTTCGGCCCGCGACTCGCCGAGCACCCGCGAGACCCGCGTGGCCAGCCGCAGCTCGATGCCGGCCGCTCGATGCAGGTCGGCGAAGGCCGCCGCGACGGCCTTCGAGACCTTGCCTGCCATCAGCAGCGGCGCCGTCTCGACCACGGTGACCTCAGCCCCGAGCGCGCGTGCCGCGGAAGCCGCTTCGAGGCCGAGGAAGCCGCCGCCGATGACGACCAGGCGCGCCCCGGGAGAGAGGGTCTCGCGCAGGGCCAGGGAGTCGGCGAGGCTGCGCAGATGGAAGACGCCCGGCAGCGACTCTCCGGGCAGCCCCAGGCGGCGGGCGCCGGCCCCGGTCGCCAGCACGCAGCGCGCGAAGGAGACGGTGCGCCCGTCCGCCAGCGTCAGCCGCCCCTCCGGGTCGAGCATCACCGCTGGCTGGCCGAGCAGCAGGTCGATGCCGACCTGCTCGTAGAAGCTCTCGCTGCGTAGCGCCAGGCGGTCCTGGCTGGTGCTGCCGGCAAGCAACTGCTTCGACAGCGGCGGCCGGTCGTAGGGCAGCGCCGCATCCTCGCAAAGCAGCGCCACGGCGCCAGCGAAGCCGCGCTGCCGCAGGCTCGCGGCCAGCTCGACGCCGGCATGACCGCCGCCGACGATCGCCACCTCGAAGTCGGTCATTGCCACGCCCTATGCCGACCGTACCGCGGCGGTCGCGGTGGAGTCGGCCGCGCCCGGGCCGGCGAGGGCGTGGGTCAGTTTTTGCGCCATGGCGGCGGTGGCAGCGCCGACCTTGCCATAGAGGTTCGGCGTCAGGCGCGACAGCGGCCCGGTGACGCTCAGCGCCGCGACCACGGCGCCGTCGCGATTGAAGACTGCCGCGCCGAGCGAGGTGACGCCGATCAGGTACTCGTTCTTGCTCACCGCGAAGCCGCGGCGGCGGATGCCCTCGAGCTCGGCGCGCAGCGCCTGCGGGTCGGTGTGCGTGAAGGGCGTGTGGCCGAGCGGCGGCAGCCCCCGCAGCAGCCGCTCCCGCTCGGCATCGGGCAGATGCGCCAGCATGGCCTTGCCGGCGCTGCCGAAGTGCAGCTCGAGCGGACGGCCGAGGTCGACGCTGCGGCGCAGCTGGTGGCTGCTCTCGCATTGCTCCACCGCGACCCGTCGGTCGCCGACGAGGAGCGACAGCACGCTGGTCTCCCCGCAGCCGTCGCGCAGCTCGGCCAGCAGCGGCCGCGCCAGGGCCGTGATCTGCGCCACCGTGTCGGCCCGCGCGGCGATGGCGACCAGGTCCGGGCCGACCATGTACTGCTGGCTGCGGGGATCGCGGATCAGCACCCCGCGGCGCTCGAGCACGGCGACGATGCGATGCACCGTGCTCACGCTCAGGCCGCTGCGCGCGCCGAGCTCGCTCAGGCTGAAGGCCCCGCCTTCGCGGAAGCAGTCCAGCACGTCGAGCGCCCTGTCGATGGTCTGGCTCATCCCCGCCTCGCGCGATGCCTCAGAAGAAGGTCGTCAGGTTCTTCGCGAGCAGGACGTTCTGGTCGATGTAGATCTCGCGCCGGCAGATCTTCCAGCCATCCGCCTCCCGGCGCAGCGTGTCCTGGCGCTTGCCCACGTAGATGTCGACCTCGTCCTGCAGCCGGTTGCGGTACACCAGGAAGCGCGAGCGCACCACCACCTCCTTCGGCGCCCGCGCATCGGGGCGCACCTCGACGAGGCGCACGTTGGTGACCAGGTGGGAGACGCGCGAGCGCGGCTCCTCCGCCCAGTGCAGCCCCGTGGCGAGCTGCTTGACGCGCTGCGTCAAGGTGACCTTGTCCTCGTCGATCCAGGCGCAGTCCTGCCTCTCGACGGAGAACTCCTGCTCGGGCTTGGCGAAGGGCACGTTCCAGACCAGCGGCATCCAGTAGCGGATGTCGTCGGCGCACAGCTCGAGCCATTCCTTGAAGCGGCGCTGGTCGAGAAGATCCGCCTCGGTGTGGAGGAAATCCTCGATCTCGCGATGCAGCAACAGCTCGTCGAGCTGTGCGGTCGTTTCGGCCTGCATGACTGTTCCCTCCCGCCTCAGTTCCGGCCCATGAGCTCGGACCAGCCCCGGCCTTCCATGAACTGGCGCCAGCGATTGTAGAAGATGCGCGCGTTCTCCTCGGTCGTGTCGCCGCCGTTGACCGCGCCCTTCAGGCCCTCGACCGGCTTCGCGTAACCCATCCCCATCTGGTAGTTGTAAGGGTGGCGACGGGCCATCCTGCCCTTGCTCGCCTCGGTGGCGTAGCTCCAGTTCTCCATGTCGTCGGACTCGGTCAGGCCGCCCGGTCCGGAGTAGCGCAGGAAATAGTGCCGCAACACGTCGCGGACCTCCGGAGGCGCGTCCTTGTCGACCAGGTAGAAGCGCCACATCTCCATCTCGGTCGGGCCCTGGGGATGGAAGATGGCCAGGGTCCGCGGCTGGATGCCGTGGAACGACATGTTCGGGAAAATCGTCGCCGCCCCGGTCAGCACGCGCCTCTCCTTGCCCAGGTTCCTGACCCGCCGCTCGTAGACTTCGCGGTGATATTCCTGGGCCACCGGGCTGTTGGTGTAGGCCGGATGGTAGGGACGCTCCTCGTAGTGCGGCAGCGCGCCGATGACGCCGTGGCCGAGCTCCGGGAAGCCGATGATCAGGCTCTCGAAGCCCTCGTTGTCGCGCCGCCCTCGGCCGGCGCTCGGGCCGATGCCGACGAGGTCGACCGAGCGGTGGCTGATGTTGTGGTAGTGGTCGCCGATGAAGTTTTCCGGCGCGAACTTCCAGTTGCAGGGAATCCGCCAGCGCTGCACGCCGCCGATGACCTCCGAGCCGCCCTCGCTGCCGTCGCGGTGGTCCAGCGCGGCGTCGAGGTAGAGCTTCATGTCGCCGAGGTAGTCGAGAAAGGGCGGCGCGTTCTCGTCCCAGCTCGCCCAGATCGTCCCCTTGTAGTTGACCACCTTCGGGCAGCGGACGAGGCCCCAGGCCTTCTTGTCCAGCTGGCAGTGGTAGTGCTCCTCGAAGCCGGGCACCCCGACCAGCTGGCCCGGCTGCTCGGCGACGCGGTCGTCGACCGAGTAGCTCCAGCCGTGATAGGGGCAGGTGAAGCTGCGCGCATTGCCCTTGTCGTAACGGCAGACCTTCATGCCGCGGTGCATGCAGCTGTTCAGCAGTACGTGGACCTCGCCCTTGCGGTCTCGGGTCAGGATCACCGAATCCTCGCCCATGCGCGACAGGAAGAAGTCGAAGGGGTTCGGGATCAGGCTCTCGTGGCCGACAAGCAGCCAGGCGCGCCCGAAGATCGACTCCAGCTCCTGATCGTAGATGTCGCGATTGACGAAGAGCTCCCGGCTGACCGTGCCGCTCTCGATCGAGACGAGATGGTCGAGCGATCGGGTTTCCACTGACATGTTGCTACCCTTCTTCCTGCAGGCGAGAGCGACGCTGCCGCGGCGGTCGCGGGGCCTTGGCGCGAAAAATGGAATGTGCTTTCCATTCTATGCCGCCACACAACGCTAGTTTGACGCTCCCGGCCCTGTCAAGCGGCGGCCTGTAGCTCCCTGTCCGGAAAGATCACAACCGATTGTTTTTGCGTATAACTTCTAGCTAAACCGCCCTGTCCACAGGCCCAGCTTGGGCAGGGCGGTGGTTCTGGCGCCGAATCAGGATCCGCGGCACGTTGACACTTTGCCTACAAATACGATAAGCCGATGACACGATAGGTCGTGGCCGTCGCACGAGTACGCGGCGGCCGGAGCCGCAGCAGCGGCACCCAACGGGCCTCAAAAAGCCAGCCCGGACAGAGGGGGTAGAGAAATGGAAACCAAGCTTACCCGTCGGCAATTCGTTCAGCAGGGGAGCGCTCTCGTCGGTGCGGGCGCCGCCCTTGCCATTCTGCCGGGCCGCGCCTTCGCGGATGCGACCGCTGCCGTGCTCGAGCGCCCCGAGGTCGAGGGCTGGTACGACGCCGCCAAGTCCGAAGGCGAGGTGAACTACTACGCCTCCAACAATCCGGCGCTTTCGCAGCGGATGGCCGAGGGCTTCAACAAGCGCTATCCCGAGATCAAGGTAAACATCGTGCGCCTGGCCAGCGGCCCGCTCGGCAAGCGCTATGCGACCGAGGCAGAGGCCGGCACATTCGTCGCCGACATCCTGCAGCTCGGCGACCCCACGATCATCCGCGACGGCTATCAGAAAGGTTGGTTCACGCGCATCGACGAGCTGCCGTCGCACGCCGCCTGGCCGGAGGAGTACAAGGCGGAGAACTACGCGGTCGCCAACATCTTCCCCGGCACCATCACCTACAACACAACGCTTGTTCCGGACGGCGGGGCTCCGAAGGCCTGGCCCGACATCCTGGACCCGAAGTGGAAGGGCCTGATCCTGGCGCCCGACCTGCGCACCAGCCCGACCAACATGCACTGGGCGAAAACCATGATCGACACCTACGGCGAGGAGTTCCTGACCGGCCTGGCCGCACAGGACATCCGCTGGGTGCCGAGCACCGTGCCGGGTACGCAGATGCTCGCGGCCGGCGAAAGCGCACTGCTGCTGCAGAACCTGCGGATGGTCAGCTACTCGGTGATCGAGCAGGGCGGCCCGATCGACGACGTCATGCTGGAGCCCAACACGGGCCTGGAGTCCCTGGTCTCGATCTCCACCCAGGCGCCGAATCCCAACTCGGCCCGCCTGCTGGTCAACTACGTGCTCTCCCCGGAGGGACAGGCCCTGCTGGTCAAGGACGTCGGCGCTTCGCCGCTCGGCAATATCCCGGGCGCGCTGCCGCTGCCCTCGGACTACCGCCAGGCCAGCTACGAGGCGATCAGCGAGGCCCTGGCCATGTCCGACCGCATCTCCAAGCTCGTCGGTCTCAGCTGAGGCCATGCGGAACGCAGCCGTGATGATCGAGAGGGACGCCGGCGAAGCAGCGGACGGCAGCGTCCAGCGGTCCGCAACGGCGGCGGCTTCGGTGCCGCCGCCCGCCAAGGCGGCGCTCGCGGCTCCGCGCATCGTCGTGCGGAACCTCGTCAAGAGGTTCCGCACGCGGCGCGGGGACGTGCTCGCGCTGGACGACGTATCCCTGGAGATCGGCGTGTCGGAGAAGGTGGTCCTGCTCGGCCCGAGCGGCTGCGGCAAGACCACTCTGCTGCGCTGCGTCGCCGGTTTGGAGGAGCCCGACTCCGGAGAGATCGAGATCAACGGAACGCTGGTGTTCTCCTCGCGCAAGCGGGTCTCCGTGCCGCCGGAGCAGCGCGGCATCAGCATGGTCTTCCAGTCCTACGCGCTCTGGCCCCACCTGACCGTAATGGACAACGTGGCATACCCACTGGTGAACCAGCGGGTGCCGCGGGACCAGATCCGCCAGCGCGTCGAGAAGGCACTGGCCATGGTCGGCTGCGAAGCGCTGCTGCAGCGCTATCCGGCGCAGCTCAGCGGCGGGCAGCAGCAGCGCGTCTCGCTCGCCCGCGCCGTCGTCGGCAGCGATGGCGTGGTCCTGTTCGACGAGCCGCTGTCCAACGTCGACGCCAAGGTCCGCGAGCAGCTTCGGGTCGAGCTGGTGGCGATGCAGCGGCGCCTGGGCTTCTCCGCGCTCTACGTCACGCACGACCAGACGGAGGCCACGGCCCTCGGCCACCGCATCGCCGTCATGGGCATGGGCAAGGTCGCGCAGGTCGGGGCGCCCCGCGACATCTACGAGCGGCCCTGCAGCCGCTACGTCGCGAACTTCGTCGGGGCGGTGAACGAGCTGCCGGGCCGCGTCGTCGAGCGGAACGGATTGGAGGTCGCCGTCGAGACCGCCGTCGGCAGGATCGTCTCCAGCAACGGCGGCGACTTCCAGCCGGGCGCCGAGGTGGTGGTGATGGTGCGGCCAGAGCACCTGCGCTTCGCCGCCCCCGGCGAGGCCGCCGCCGGCAGCCGCCTCGTCGGCACGCTGGAAAGCGCGATGTTCCTCGGACTCTACAGCGAGTACCCGGTGGTCGTCGGCGAGCAGCGCCTGCTGGTCCGCAGCATGCAGGCGGAGGCGGTCGAGGAGGGCCAGGAGGTCACGCTGCAGTTCGACCCCGCCAACGTGTTGGTGTTCGCCTAGGCGCGAGTCCGCCGCGCCACCGTCCGCCCGCGCCCCCACTCCCGAGAAGGAAGTGAGCAGCATGAGCCTTGCCGCCGCCGGCACCCCGTCCGTCAGCAGCCTCGCCGCCCTGCTCGGCGGCCGCCGCCTGTTCAGCGGCCTCGCCTGGCTGGCGATCGTGGGGACGACGCTGCTGATCGCCTATCCGATCGGCTGGATCGTCTACGACGCCTTCGTCGTCGACGGGCGCCTTGACGTCGAGGGATTCCTCGCGATCGTCCTGGATCCGGCGATCCTCAAGGTCGTGACCAACACCATCGCCGTGGCCGGCCTCAGCGGCCTGCTCGCGCTCTCGGTGGGCGCCGCCTTCGCCTGGGTGAACGAGCGCACCGACGCGACCTCGGGCTGGACGCGGGACCTGCTGCCGCTGCTGCCGCTGCTGGTGCCGCAGATCGCCGGCGTCACCGGCTGGGTGATGCTGCTGTCGCCGCGCGCCGGCCTGCTCAACGTGCAGTTCCGGGCGATCTTCGGCAGCGGCCAGGAGAGCGGGATCCCGAGCGGCCCGCTGGACATCTTCACCTTCACCGGCCTCGTGCTGGTGATGGCGCTCTACCTCGTGCCCTACGTCTACCTGATCGTCTCGGCGGCGCTGCGCAACCTCGACCCCAACCTGGAGGAGGCGTCGCGGATCAGCGGCGCCGGGCCCTTCAAGACGCTCTGGCGGGTGACCCTGCCGGCGATCAAGCCCGCGCTCTTCGCCTCGATCCTGATCCTGGTGATGCTCGGCTTCGCCTTCTTCTCGGTTCCAATCATCATCGGCACCGGGGCTGGGATCGACGTGCTTTCGGTGACCATCTACAGGCAGCTCTACAACTACCCGCCGCGCACCGACATCGCCATCGTCCTCAGCCTCTTCATGATGTCGATCGTGCAGGCCGCGCTGCTGCTGCAGCATCTCGTCGCCCGGGCCGGCCGCTTCGCGACGATCGGCGGCAAGGCCGGCGGCGGCGCCAAGGTGCGCCTCGGCCGCTGGCGCTGGCCCGCGCTGGGCGCGGTGTTCTTCTACCTCATGGCGACCTCGGTGATCCCGGTCGTCGGCCTGCTGATCGTCTCGCTCCAGCCCTTCTGGACGCCGAACATCGACGTCTCGAAATTCACCCTGGCGAACTACGACTTCGTTCTTTTCGAAAGCTCCCTGAGCTCGAGCGCCCTCGTCAACAGCCTGCTGCTCGGCGCCATCGGCGGCACCCTCGGCATGCTGCTCGCGGCCTTCCTGGCGCTCTGCGGCAGCAACGTCGGCGGCACCCTGGCAAAGGCGATCGACGCGATCACCGCGCTGCCGGCCGCCTTCCCGCACACGGTGCTCGGCGTTGGCTTCCTCGTCACCTTCAGCCAGGGCTGGCTGAACATCCACGGCACGCTGCTGCTGCTGCTGCTGGTCTACCTGGTCATGTTCCTGCCGCAGGCGGCGCGCTCCGCCTCCTCGTCGCTGGCGCAGGTCGGACGCGAGCTGGTCGAGGCGTCGCACGTCTTCCGCGCCTCCTCGCTGCGCACCTTCCGGCGCATCGTGATCCCGCTGATGCTGCCGGGGCTGGTCGCCGGCTGGGTCATCCTGTTCGTGCAGATGGCCGGCGAGCTCACCGCCTCGGCCCTGCTCTCGGGGCCGTCCAACCCGGTCGTCGGCCTGGTGTTGCTCGACCTCTGGGAGAATGGATCCTTCCCGCAGCTGACGGCAATGGCGCTGATCATGACGGTGCTCGACACCGCAGTCGTGCTGCTGGTGCTGCGCTATTTCCGCGGCGCGCTGCGGTCCTGAACCGCGGGGCCCGCCCGAATCCCCGCCGACACCGCCGCCGCCGGTAGCGGTGCCGCCCACGCAAAGGAGCCTACCGATGAGAGAACGTCCCACCGTCCTGGTCACCGCCCCGCTGCCGGACGACCTGCGCGACCTCGTCGCCGCGCGCACCGACATGGTCGCGACCACCGCCGACGCGCTCGCAGCGCCGGACGAGGCGCTCGCCCAGCGCATGAAGGAGGCCGTCGGCCTGCTGACCACGATCCGCGTCAAGATCGACGACGATTTCCTCGACCGCTGCCCGAAGCTGAAGGTGGTCTCGAACTTTGCCGTCGGCTTCGACAACGTCGACCTGGAAGTGGTGCAGCGACGCCAGGTGATGATCTGCAATACGCCCGGCGTCCTGGACGCCGCCGTCGCCGACATTGCCACCGTGATGCTTCTCTGCCTCGGCCGCCGGATCTTCCAGAACGACCGCTTCGTGCGCGAGGGTTCCTGGGCCAAGGGTCCCGCCCCCTACTCCCTCGACATCGCCGGCAAGACGCTCGGGCTGCTGGGGATGGGACGCATCGGTCGCCTGGTCGCCGAGCGGGCGCGCGCCTTCGGCCTCAAGGTCGCCTACTACAAGCCGAACCGCGACGGCGAGGCGGAGGCCGCCGGCTTGGCCAACTACCTCGAGCGGGACGCCCTCTTCGCCGAGTCCGACTTCCTGAGCGTCCACTGCCCGCTCACGCCGAAGACGCGGGGCTCGATCGGCGCGCGCGAGTTCGCCTTGATGAAGAAGAGCGCCTTCTTCGTGAACACCGCGCGCGGCGGCATCGTCGACGAGGCGGCCCTGATCGCCGTCCTGCGCGAGGGGCGCATCGCCGGCGCCGGCCTCGACGTCATGGTGAAGGAGCCGATCCCGGGCGACCACCCGCTCTGCTCCCTTCCGAACGTCATCCTTCAGCCCCACATCGGTAGCGCGACTCACGAGACTCGGCGCGCGATGATAGAACTCGCCGTGCGCAACGTTCTGGCTGCGGTCGAAGGGCGGCAGCCGGAAGCGGTGGTGGACACGGCCAAGGCGGCTTGAGCGGCCGGGCGAAGGGCCCGGCCCGCCGGCCGCGGCAGGAAAAGGTGGACGTTTAGCGGCATGAAGATCGCCCGCAGCCCGGGCCTGACCGAGAAGGTCGCCCGGGCACTGATGGAGGAGATAACCGGCGGCGGCTACGAGGTCGGCGATTGGCTGCCGCCGGAGCAGGTTCTGGCGAGCCGCTTCGGCGTCAGCCGCACCGTGCTCCGCGAAGCCATCTCCCAGCTGAAGGCGGAAGGCCTGGTCCAGGGCTTCCAGGGCCGCGGCATCATGGTTGCCTCGAACCGCCTGCCCCAGACCTTCGTACTGGCGCCCGGCACCGGCACCGAGATCGAGGCGGTGATGAAGATCATCGAGCTGCGCATGGGCGTCGAGACCGAGGCGGCGGGGCTGGCGGCCCTGCATCGCACGCCCCGCGATCTTCGGGAGATGAGAACGGCGATCGAGGAGATGGCGCGGGCGCTCGAGGCGAGCGACGTCGAGCTCGGCGTCGAGGCGGATCTGCGCTACCACCGGGCCCTCTGCATCGCGACCCGCAATCCCCACTACCTCTCCTTCTACGAGTTCCTCAGCCAGTTCCTGCGCGAGAACATCTCGGTGTCGCGCCGCCACTCGGCGCGTCGCCGCCAGCGTTCGGCCGAGGCGCAGCGGGAGCACCAGGCCGTCTACGACGCGATCGAGGCCGGCGATCCCGAGGCGGCGCGTCAGGCGATGCGCCGCCACGTCGACAACACCGCGCGGCGCCTCGCGGCGGTGGCCTCGGAGGAGACCCCGGGACCGGCCGCACCCGATTCCTCCCGGCTCGACCGGATCGCGGTCGAGCCTTAGCCCGGCTCCGCCAGGGGCGCCCGCCGAGCGGGCGCAATGGATCTCGCGTGAATTGGCGGTTTGGTGAGCCCGGGAGGGCTGCCTGTCAGCCTCTCGACCGCCGCCGAGCGGGTCGGCCACGCCTGCGCGGTCCTGAAGCCGCTGCTGGACCTGATGGCACGGCACGTGACGGCGGCCGAGCGCCTGCACCGCGACGACACCACGGCGCCGGTCCTTGCCGAGGCAAGATCGATACGGGGCGGCTGTGCCGATCTCGCCGCTGGCTCTCGAGGCGGTGACGCGCATCGGCCGGCCGTTTTGATCTGGCGCGCGAGATCGACGGCCGGACGCCGGAGCAGCGCCGTGCGGTCCGCCAGCTGGTCGAGCACCGGAAGGCCGCCCCGGACCTGCTCCGCCGTTGCGATGGACGAAGCCGCGGCCTCCAGGGGCCGTCGCTCTCCATTTGCGCTAAATCAAAGCAGGTCCCGCCCCGACAGGCGCAACATCTCCCGGCCGCAACAGAGGAGGCTTCCGTGCCCAGTCAGGTTTCCACCGCCATCGGAACACTGAATCTGGCGATCGATCCACGAAGCCGGCGATACCCCAGCGAGCGGACGGCAGCGCTGTTTCAGCACGAGGAAGCGCTCCAGCGGGAAGTGCACCACCGTATCGGCAACAGCCTGCAGCTCATCGCGAGCATTCTGTCTCTTGACGCACACAAAGTGCATTCCGAAGAAGCGCGCCTGCATCTGGAGAACGCCCGCCGACGCATCCTGGCGGTGGCCACTGTGCAGCAGCAACTCCAGGCCTCGGGCGGCGACTTCGAACTGGCAGCCTATCTGCGCCAGCTTTGCAGGAATCTGACGGCATCGGTCGTCGGCGACGCCACGCGGATCGCGATCGACGTCCGGGCCGATGCCTGCGTGGTCTCTTCCGCGATCGCAATGAAGGTGGGGCTTATCGTCACCGAACTGGTGATCAACGCACTCAAGCATGCCTTTCTGGCCGATGCCGTCGCCGGCAAAATCATGGTGACCTTTCGCGTAAAAGGTCGCCGCTGGAGGCTGACCGTTGCCGACAACGGCGTCGGAAAGCCGACCTGCGATCAATCCCCCAACGCCACCGGCATGGGAACGGGCATCGTCGCGGCGCTCGTCAGGCAACTCGAGGGGCGCATCGAAACCTCGACCGGCCTGAACGGTTCAGGAACCTCGATATCGATCACCAGCCGTTCCGCCTGCCCCACCCACTATGACGCTGGAGAGGAAATCACGGACGGGGCCCGCATTCGAGATTCGGCAAGAGAAGTCAAAGGCAAGGGCATGGGAGCAGTCGGCAAGACCGTTGGCGACGGCGAACTGGAAGCTGAAGGGCCGCGGTCGGTTTCGACGAGATGAGCACCGTTCGACGCCGGGCGCCCTCCCCCGCCTCCCGACGCACGGACCTTGGCCCGCGGCCGGGGTTCTTGATCGACCTCATCCAGTTATGAAACGCAGTGTGCTTGGTTTGGTCATCGATGCCTCGCGGCCGGCGCTCCTGCCGGGGCGGCAAAAGTCGATCCGGAGTCCACGCTCGCGCGCAAAGCGCATGCATCCGCCCACTGCGGCAAACGGGAGATAAATCATGTCGATCGGGCTCATACTCGTTATCATTCTCGTCATCTTCCTGCTGGGTGGCTTCAGCGGCCGCTTCGGCGGATACGGGTACGGCTTTGGGCACGGCGGTATCGGTGTCATCGGGGTCGTTCTGATCATCCTGGTCGTTCTGCTTCTGACGGGGCGACTCTGATCTCACGCGCTAGTTTTATCGGATGGCGGCCGCGGTACTCGGAGCGAACGACGTCGAGCGCGGCGTCGAGGCGGACCCGTGCTACCGCCGGTCCCTCTGCATCGCGACCCAGGCCATCTACGACTCGATCGAAGCAGGGGATCGCGAGGCGGCCCACCAAGCGATGGACCGGCTTCCGCCGCCGGCTCCAGGCCTCTGGCCTCGTGGTCGACCGGCTATTCGAACTGTGGTGGGGCTCCCACCTCGATGCCCCGCGCCTTCTCGTATGCCTGGGCGAGTGCCAGGACCGTCGCCTCCCCGAACCGCGGGCCGACGATCTGGAGCCCGATCGGCAGCCCGGCCTTCGAGAAGCCGCAAGGCAGGGTGATCGCCGGGCATTGCGCCAGGTTCACGGGATAGCCGAAGGGCGTCCAGGCGCGCGGGTCGGCCCGATCCTCGAAGCTCTCCGGCACCCAGCGATCGGCGGCGAAGGCCGTGACGCTGGTCGTGGGGGTCAGCAAGAGGTCATAGTCCTGGAAGAAGCGCGCGAAGGCCCTGCCGAGCGCGCGGCGTTGGTCCTGTGCCTCAAGGTAGGTGTTGAGGTCGATCGCGGCGCCCCGGCGCGCAGCGTCGCGCAGTTGCTCGCCGACCAGCGCGAGCTGCTCCGGACCGAAACTCCTCAAGGCGTAGGCGAAGCCGGAGCGGAACAGTGTGTTGAAGGTCTCGATGGGGTCGACGACCCCCGGATCAGCTTCGACGACCTCGGCCCCGAGGCCGGCGATGACTTGGGCGGCACGGCGGACAGCGCCAGCCACTTCCGGGTCGACCTGCTCGGCGTAGCCCAGGTCCGTGGTCACGGCGACACGGCAGCCCTTGAGCCCGCCGGCAGGGGCAGCGAGCCAGTTGTCCTGCGTCGGAGCAGCCAATTCGGCGTCGCGCGCATCCGGCTGTGCGAGGACAGCGAGCATCAGCGCGGCGTCCGCCACGTCGCGCGTAATTGCGCCTGGCACCGCAAGCGCGCCGGCAACGTTGGGCGGATAGGTCGGGACCCTGCCGCCCGTAGCCTTCAGCCCGACGGCCCCGCAGAAATTGGCGGGAATGCGGATCGAGCCCCCGGCGTCGGTGGCGAGTCCGGCATAGCAGAGGCCTGCGGCGACGCTCGCGGCGGCGCCTCCGCTTGATCCGCCGGAGTTCATCCCGGTGTCCCACGGATTGCGGGTGATTCCCGTCAGCGGGCTGATGGTGATCGGTCCGGCGCCGAACTCCGGCGTCGTTGTGATCCCGAGCAGAACCGCGCCCTGCTCGAGAACACGATCGACGACCGGTGCGCTTTCCGCAACGGGAGCGCTGGAGGTGGCACGCGAGCCGCGCCGGAAGGGTTCGCCCTCGACCATCAGGGTGTCCTTGACGGTGATCGGCACACCGTCGAGCGGCCCCAGCGGCGCGCCCTGGCGCCAGCGCATTTCGGAAGCGGCCGCCGCCGCCTGGGCGCGATTCTCCGTGGTCGCGACGAAGGCGTTGATCTGCGGGTTGAGAGCGCTGATTCGCTCCAGCAACTGCCGGGTGACCTCGACGGGGGAGACCTCTCGGGTGCGGTACAGGGCCGAGAGCTGCTGTATGGAAAGAAACGGGAGGCTCGGGGACATCGGATTCTCTACCCTCCGGGGTATCCAGACGCTGGGCGTCGGCGCTCTTCTGTTCCGCATTGTCTAACGCGTTGCGCATAATGTCGCAATTGCCCGTGTCGGAATTTCGTGTTGCCCATCGCCTCGCGTGTGGCACAAGAAGCTGGGTGCCTGCGGACCGACATCTTGGGCAAGGGCCGTCGGCCGTTGCCCGACAGATTTGATGCCTGCACGACCTGGCGCGGTGCACCCGCCGACGGGCGGCGACGACTATGGGAGGGCGGGGGTCGCGGAATGAGCGAAGCAGACGAACTGGAAGTAGAAATTTCCGAGAACGAGCGTCGGCGCAGCGTTCAGTCGATCAAGGTGGGGTCGACCCTCCTCGACGCCCTCGCCGACAGCAGCGGCCCCCTCCATCTCCGCGAGCTGTCCAAGCGGGCGAGGATGCAGCCCAGCAAGGCGCGGCGGTACCTAATCTCCTTTCTCGAGTGCGGCCTCGTCGAGCAGCATCCGGCGACCGGCCGCTACGACCTCGGCTCCATGGCCCTGCGCCTCGGCTTCGCGGCTCTCAGCCGGATGGACCCGGTGAGACTCAGCGTCGAGGCGGCGAGCGCGCTCTCGCAGGAGCTGGACAGGACCCTGCTCGTGTGTGTCTGGAGCGAGCGCGGGCCGATCATCATCTCCTGGTTCGACAGCAGCGAGATACTGGCCTGCAACCTGCGCGTCGGGTCGGTCTTGCCGCTGACGCTCAGCGCCAGCGGGAAGCTGTTCCTGACCCATCTTTCGCCCAAGACGACCAAACCCCTGGTCGATCGGGCGCTCCGGCAGGCCCAGACGGAGCGCAGGCTGACGGCCGCTCAGGCGAAGGAAGAGCTGGCGCAGAGCATCCGGGAAACGAGACGGGACGGCTTCGCTACCAGCAAGGGCAGCCTGCTCCCCGGCCTTGGCGCCATCGCCGTTCCGATCCTCGACAGCAGCGGCGCAATCGTCGCCGCGGTCGCAGAGATCCACAAGGCCGGGGCGAGCGAGGAGGTCGGCGGCCGGCTGGTCCAGCAGAGGCTGGTGGAGACGGCCGGCGAGGTATCCGCCCGCCTGGGCTACAAGTGGAAGGCCGAGGCCTGAGAGGCCGAGGGGCGGATCGGACCTCCTTTGGCTCAGGAGCCGGCGCCTCAGCCTGCTCCGGCGGATCGGGCCTGCTCGAGCGAGCGCATCTTGCGCCGGCAGGCGCCGATCGCGGCGCCGCTCGTCAGCTCCAGGCGGTCGATCGCGAGCCAGTCCTCCCAGCTCGTCGTCTTGTGCCCCCGCGCCCGCAACCAGTCCGCCAGGTCCGCTCTGTCGCCGGCAGCCCCGGCGGCACGCTCCGCCGCCTCCAACACCCTGGGAGCGAGGACGCGCGCCTGCGAGCGGCTGTCCGGGATGGTGCCGGTCGCCGCGCCCGCGGCCCAGCCGGCCACGAAGACGCCGGGCCAGCCGAGGACTTCGCCGCCGTCGGTGGCGAGGGGCCCGGTGGCATCCGACGCGAGGGCGGCGATGGCCGTGCCGACCTGTCCAACCGCCTGGACGACCAGCCCGGCAGGAACCGAGATCACCTCGCCCTGGCGATCGACAGTGAGCCGGCCCTGCTCGAAGCGCAGCGGCTTGGCGCCGAAAAGGAGGCGCACGGGCAGTGAGGCGGTCGAGCGGGGCGCTTCCGGCAGCCGCGCGATGATCCCGGCGGCGCCGGGGGCGCCCGGAGAAGAGGCCCCCTCCCCCGGCTCGTCGCGAAGCAGCTCGACGCCGGGCAGATCCCTGAGCTCCTCCAGCATCTCTTGCGAGAAGCGCGCGCTCTCAGGGGTGCCGCGGCCACAGAGGGTCACGCACTCGACGGCGCTGCGACGGCGCCATTCGACGAACTCCTCGGCGGCATCGCTGGCGGCAAGGGCGTCGGGCTGCTTCACGAAGAGCCTGGCCACGTCGAGAGCGACGTTGCCGTGACCGAGGATGGCGACGGTCCCGATCCCGTCCGGCAGCCGGAAGCCCTCGTAGTCGGGATGGCCGTTGACCCAGCGGGCGAGGTCGAAACCCGTGACGCAGAGGGGGCTTTCCGACCCAGGGAACTCAAGCCGCCGCGCGCCTGCGGCTCCGGCTGCGACGACCACCGCGTCGTAGAGATCGCGCAGCGTCTCGAGCGTTATCGCCTCGCCGACGGCGAGGCCGCCGAAGAAGCGGACGCGGGGGCGCTCCATGACGCGCGCGAGATTGCGGGTAACCGCCTTCGTCCCCTGGTGGTCGGGGGCGACGCCGTAGCGGATCAGTCCGAAGGGGAAGGGCAGGCGCTCCAGCACGTCGACCGCTACCGGCTCCTTCGACCTCGACAGGGCGTCGGCCAGGAAAAGCCCTGCCGGACCGCTGCCGACGACGGCGACCCTCGCGATCATCCGGGGCTCCCCCCGGCGCGGTGCGCAGCCGAGCCTTCCGCCTGCGGGTCCGCAACCGCCGCCAGCCAGCGTCCGAACCATTCCTTCGCAGCCTCGAGCGGGTCCTCGACCAGCAGGCAATCGACCTTGAGCACCTCGCCGCGGCGGGTCGCGCCACAGGCGGCCAAGGCCTCGTCCCAATTGTCGCCACCCCGCGCGAAGGTGTTCACGTAGGTGCCGTCTCCGAGCGAGATGATGCCGTAGGACAGGGACCCCAGGTCGGGCCGCGCGTCCTTCAGGGCCTGCAGCGTCGGTTCGGCGGTTTCCGGTACGTCGCCGGTTCCGTAGGTGCTCGACACCACCAGCGCCAGCGACTCGCGCTCCAGCGCCCCGACCTCCAGTTCCTCGAGCAACTGAATGCGGAAATCGACGGTGTCAGAGAACTCCCGCTCCAGATCCTCCGCCAGGATCTCCGCAGTGCCGGTCATTGTCGCGACCAGGACGAGCAGAGAGATCGACTGCTGGCCCACGGGCCTCTCCCTCATCAAGAATTTCGACGGCAGCGGCGGACGGCGGCGCCCGTCTCACCGCCGAGCGGCGGGGCGGGCGTGCAGGCGCTCAGCTTCGGGCTGCGGCACGGTCGATCTCCCGCAGCAGGTAGCTCGGCCGCAGCGGCGTGCGGTTGATGTTCGCGCCGACCCTCGCCAGGGCGTCGGCGACCGCGTTGGTGACGGCCGGCACCGCCCCGATCACGCCGCCCTCCCCCACGCCCTTGAAGCCCCCGAGGGCATCGGTCGACGGCGATTCGATGTGGTCGAGCTTGTAGTCGGGGATGTCCTGGGCCGTCGGCATCAGGTAGTCGAGGAGGTTCGCGTTCAGGAGTTGCCCCTCGGGGTCGTAGACGATCTCCTCCATCAGGGCCTCGCCGATGCCCTGGGCGGTGCCGCCGTGGATCTGGCCGGCCACGATCATCGGGTTGATCACCCGCCCGCAGTCATGGACGATCACGTAGTCCTCGATCGTGACGGCGCCGGTGCGGCGATCGACGGCGACCGCGGCGATGTGGACGGCGTTGGCCCAGGTCGCCAGGGGCGGGTCGTAGATCTCGAGGGCCTCCAGCCCATAGCTTTCGCCCTGTGGCAGCGGCGTGCCGGACATCGAGTAGGCGACCTCGGCGACCTCGCGGAAGGAGACGCCGCGGTCGCTGCCGTCGACCAGGATCGCCCGGCTGTCGCGGAGCTCCACCTGGTCGAGCTCGACCTCGAGCAGGTAGGCGGCGATGCGCCTGATCTTGCGCCCCAGCGTCTCGGCCGCCTTGATCACCGCGCCGCCCCCGGCGACGGCGCTCCGGCTCGCAAAGGTGTTGGTGCCGTATGGCGCCGAGGCCGTGTCGCCCTCGGCGACGAAGACGTCCTCCGCCCTGGCCCCGATGTAGTCGGACAGCACCTGGGCGAAGGTCGTCAGATGGCCCTGCCCGGCCGCAGCCTGGCTGACCTGCAGGGTGATCTGCCCGGAAGGCTCGATGCGCACGACGGCACTGTCGAAGCCGGGCACCTTGGTGAGGCCACGGACCCGCCACCCCGCCGAGCCGGCCCCCGACACCTCGGTGAAGTTGCAGATGCCGATGCCGCGCAGGATCTCGCCGGAGTCGCCCGCCGCGGCTTGGCGCGCGCGAAAACCTTCGTAGTCGGCGAGGACCATCGCCCGGCGCAGGCATTCCTCGTAGCTGCCGGTGTCGTAGCGGACACCGAGCACGTTCGTATAGGGCAGCTGGTGCGCCTTGACGACATTGCGCAGTCGAACCTCGGCCGGGTCGATCCCGAGCTTGCGGCCGATCCGGTCCATCAGCCCTTCCATCGCCATGAAGCCGGAGGGCTGCCCGACGCCCCGGTAGGCCCCCGAGGGACAGGTGTTGGTGGTCACCGAGCGGGCGCGGTAGGCGTAGTGGCGGATGTCGTAGGGCCCGACCAGCATGCGGGCAGCGCCTGTCGTCTCCAGGGAGCAGCCGAAGGGATAGGTCGAGTAGGCGCCGGCGTTGGTGACGATCTCGGCGCGCAGCGCCTTGATCCGCCCCGTCGCGTCGATGGCCGCCTCGAGCTCGATGATGTGGTCGCGCGCGTGAATGCTGGTCAGCAGCTCCTCGCGACGATCCTGAACCCACTTCACCGGGCGCCGCAGGTCCAGCGCGATCGCCGCCGTGGCGACCTCCTCGGTGTAGAACTGAGCCTTGGTGCCGAAGCCGCCGCCGACTTCCGGCGTGACCACGCGCACCTTCGGCTCGGGAAGGCCGAGCAGGTCGGCCAGCGCCGTGCGGACAAGGTGAGGTATCTGCGTCGAGGTATAGAAGACGAGCGAATCCGCGACGTGGTCGAGAATCGCCAGGCAGCCGCGCGGCTCCAGAGGCACGCCGGCGACGCGGCCCTTGCGGAAGCGCTCGCGGACGACCAGCTCGCCTGCCTGGAAGGTCTCCTCGAAGCTGTCGGTCGCGAAGGTCGACTCGAACATGACGTTGCCCGGGACTTCGTCGTGCACCAGCGGCGCCGCCGGCTGATCCGCCTGCTCCAGGGTCACGGTGGCATCCAGAAGATCGTAGTCGACCGCCACCAGGTCGATGGCATCCTGGGCCGCATAGGCGTCCTCGGCGACCACCACCGCGACGTGCTCCCCGACGAAGCGGACCACCTTGTCGGCCAGGATCGGGCGCGGAGTCCCGCGGTAGCCGGGAAAGTCGATCACCGTGTGCACCGGCTTGGTCAGCCGGCTCATCTGTTCGGCGGTGTAGACCGCGACGACGCCGTCGAGCGCCAGCGCCTCGCTGGCGTCGATGCCGCGGATCTCCGCCCGGGCGTGCGGACTCATGACAAATCCGAGGAAGAGCGTGTCCTTCGGCTCGGCGATGTCGTCGAGGAAGCGGCCCTCGCCGCGCAGCAGGTAGGAGTCCTCGCGGCGGCGAACCGGCCTGCCGATGTTGCCCTTGTGCCCCGGCGCGATCACGAGGCGTCTCCCGTGCCGGACGAGGCCGCTTCGCCCTCGCGGCCGGAGGCGCGCGCGATCGCCTTGACGATGTTGGTGTAGCCCGTGCACCGGCAGAGGTTGTTGCTCAGCGCCGCCCGGATGTCGGAGTCGCTCGGGCTGGGGTTCTCGGCGAGAAACTCCTCCGCGGTCAGCAGCACCGCCGGCGTGCAGAAGCCGCACTGCAGGGCATGCTCCTCATGGAAGGCTTGCTGGAGACGCTCGAGCCGCCCGTCCGCCGACAGCCCCTCCACCGTCTCGATCTCGTGGCCCTGGAGGGCGACGGCGAAGTGGAGGCAACTGCGCGCGGTGCGCCCGTCGATGCGCACGGTGCAGACGCCGCAAACGCCGTGCTCGCACCCAATGTGCGTCGCCTTCATGCCCACGTCGTGCCGGATGAAGTCGGCCAGCAGCCGCCGCGGCTCCACATGCCGCGTGTAGCTCTTGCCGTTGATGGAAAGCGTCACGTCGACCCGCTGTCGACCCTGCTGCTCAGACATCAGGCACTCCTCGGCGTTGGCTGGGGTTCGGCCGCGGCCTCGGCGAGCGCCCGCTCGACCAGAACACCCGCGAGCTGCTTGCGATAGGCGCCGTCGGCGTGGAAGTCCCCGGCCATCTCGACCTCCTGGGTGGCGAGACGGCCCATCTCGCGCCGCGTCGCCGCGTCCACCGGCGACCCCAGCAACTGGCGCTCCGTGCGGTGAAGCCGCCTTGCCGTGCTCTCCCCGCCCATCACGGCAATGCGGACAGAACTGCATTTCCCATCCTCGATCCCCAGCTCGAGAGCGACTCCCGCCAGGGCGAAGCCGTGCTTGCGGTTGCCCATCTCGAGAAAGGCCGAGCGGACTCCCCGCGGCTGTCGCGGGAAACGAGTCGCCTCGAGCATCTCCTGCGGTTGCAGGCAGTTCTCGAGCGCCCCCACGAAGAAGTCAGCGGCGGCGATCTCGCGCCGGCCGGACGGGCCGTTGACCAGCATGACGGCGTCGAGGGCGAGCGCCACGGCCGGGAGCTCGGCCAGCGGGTCGGCGTGGGTCAGGCTCCCGCAGACGGTGCCCCGGTTCCGGTTCGAGCGCCCGCCGACGTGGCGAAGCGCCTCCGCCAGCAGCGGGCAGCTCCGCCGCGCGCCGGGATGGTTCTCGACGTCCCACTGGCGCGCGAGCGCGCCGCACAGGACGCCGTCCTCCTCTTCGCGGATGTAGGACAGCTCGGCGCAGTCGTTGATGCTCACCAGAACCGCCGGCTGCAGCATCCGGAAGTTCATCAGCGGCACCAGGCTCTGCCCGCCGGCCAGGATCCGGGCGTCCTCGCCGTGCTCGCGAAGCTCCAGGAGCACCTCGTCGAGGGCCCTCGGCGAGCGGAACTCGAAGGCGGCTGGCTTCATCTCAGTCCTCGTCGCTGTCCGACTGCCCGTGCCGCGCAAGCGCGACGTCGGCCTTGGTGCGCAGGAAGCCTGCCGCCGCGACCAGCTCGTCCGGCGCGACCGCGACGCCGCCATCGATCACGAGGACGTCCTCGACCCAGATCGACTGCTCCGTCAGGACGACGTCGGGATGGTTCTCGCCGCCGCCCGGCACCCACCACGGCAGGCCGAGGCCGACGGCGTTCGCACCCATCACGCGGGAGTCCTCGATGAAGGAACTGCCAGTGCTGCGCGCCGTCGGGTGCATCGCGAAGGTGAAGTGGATGACGTAGCCGTAGTCGCCGCCCCCCGCGCGCCTGAGGCACCGGTCAAGCACGAGCCGGTCCGACCCGCCGCCGGTGACGCTGCGAACCTTACCGTCTACCTCGATCGTGATCGGGCTCTCGAAGGGCGTGAAGAACTCGTGAAATCCTGCCGCCGTGCGGATGACCCCGCGCACCGATTCCATGTCCGGGAACATCGTGCAGGAGCCCGGCACCAGGTAGGTCCCCGGCTCGACCGCGCGCCGCGGCTTGGCGTAGGCGGACTTGCCGAGGCGGAAGGTGACGTCGCTGCCGAGGGTGTCGGTGACGCGGATCTTCTGGCCCTCGGGCTTCGTCAGGACCTCCGAGAACCCGTCGAAGGCCCGCTGGTAGTCGTCCAGGTCGACTCCGCCGAACAGGCGCTCGATGCCGCCGGCCTTCAGGTCGCCGGCCAGCAGGTAGCGGATCCTGCCCGTCTTCATCGCCTGGTCGTGGACTTCCGACCCCGCCATGTAGGGGAAGGTCAGGTCGATCCAGACTTGGCACTCACGGACCGCCGCGCCCAGGGCTTTCGGAACGAAGGCGTCGCCGAGCTTGCCCTGAAAGGGCAGCTGCGGGATCTCGACCGTCACCGGCCGCGCCCCGGCCGCCAGCACGCTCGCGAAGACCGCCTCGGCGGCGGCGACGTCGGTCGCGGTGTCCACGGAAATCAGCACGTCCTCGCCGCGGCGGACGTTCATGTAGTCCGCGACCAGGACGTCAGCGGCCAGGCGCAGCTCCGCCCGCGGAGCGCCGGGCCGCCTCACGCCCCTGCCCCGGTGCCCGCTCCGCGGTCGCCGAAGATGCGGTCGAGGTAGCCGTTCAGGTAGTGGTGCAGCGGCTTCTCGAGGGCAGACATGCGGCCCGCCACATAGGTCGGCGACGACATCGCCCGCTGCATGGATTCCATCATCGAGGAATCCTCGCCCAGCACCTTCAGCTGGTACTCCTCGTAGATCGCCAGCTTCTCCTCGATGTCGGGACGCTCGAACACCTCTTCCGGGAACAGGTGGTAGACGAAGACCTCGCAGCGATCCGGGCCCAGCGGCCAGGCGACGAAGGGACGGACGCAGTCGATGCGCCCGAAGATCGTGAGGTTGGGCATCATGAAGCCGTGGGAGGCGAAGCTGACCTCGCGGTCTTCCATCCAGGGCATCTTGCCGAGCAGCAGCTCGCCGCCGGGTGTCGGTGGCGCGGCCTGGTACCAGATCGAGAACTCCCCGCGATCGCGCAGGACCACGTCGTCGTTGCTCCAGGTGAAGTTCGAGCCGAAGGTTCCCGCGTGCAGGACGTTCACATGGTAGAAATCCATGATGTTCTCGGGCACGAACTTCCAGTTGCAGTTCAGCTCAAGGCGGATCTTGTTGCCGAGCCGGCAACGGTCCATCTGCAAGAAGCCGAAGTCCTTTTCGAAGGGCGCGATGGCCTCCTCGAAGGGGCGGCCCTCCAGGTCGAAGCAGACGAAGATGGAGCCGCGCCAAAGCTCCAGGCGCAAGGGACGCATCCTGCAGTTGGCCTTGTCGAAGCCCACGCTCTGGTCCATGTGCGCCGCGCCCTTCAGCTTGCCCTCGAGGTCGTAGACCCAGCCGTGGTAGGGGCATTTGAAGGAGCGGGCGTTGCCGGAGCCCTCGGCGACCTCGACGCCTCGGTGGACGCACATGTTGTAGAAGGCGCTGAGCTGGCCCTTCCTGTCGCGCGCGACGACGATCGGCTCGCCGCAGATCCGCATGGTGGCGTAGTCGCCGGGATTGGGCAGTTCCTCGACGCGGCCGACGAACAGCCACTCCTTCTTGAAAAGGACTTCGACCTCGCGCTCGTAGATCTCTGGCGAGTGGTAGATCGCGCCCGGTGCGTGGGAGGCCTGCTCTACGGAGCGCCTCGGCCCCGAGAGGTCGACCTTCGCCGTCTGCGCGCCTGGCATTGAGCCGCTATCCATCTGCATCGCCTCCTTCGCCACTGCGAGCAATTAGGCGCTCGCCGGACCGTCCGCCTTGCCTTCGAGCCCGTTCGGGAGCGCGCACGGCGCCTCACCCGGGCGATTCGAGCCTAGCAAAGTTATTACGCATTGCAAAATCTTTGTCGCATAGCGGCCCCGCACCGAAGAGCAGCAGTCACGAAAATGGCCGCCGGGACAGGCCCGGCGGCCACATCGTCCAGCCCGGAGGCGGCTAGTTCTTCTGGTGGGCCGGCAGCGGATGGATGATCTCCGCCGTCTTCAGCTCTGGCGGGTAGACCAGCCGGGGCGCGCCGTCCTGGAACTGGCTGGGATAGACCATGCCGCCCTGGTTGAGGCCGTCGTCGGCGAACCTGACGGTCGAGAAGAACGTCTCCCCGTCCATCTCGATCAGGGACTCGCGCAGCTTCTCGGGGTCGCCGCCACCCCCCGCGGCAACCAGCGCCATGACCCCGACGACGATGGTGTTGGCGGCGTTCGCGGCGACGAAATCCGGCGGCGCCTCGCCGTAGGCCTCCTGGTACCTGGCGGAGAAGTCCCGGCTCGTGCCGAAGATCGGGTCGCTCGTCGAGTCGAGCGTCGGATCCCAGAACCCCGGCACGAAGACGCCCTCCAGGTCCGAGCCCAGCGACTCCGCCAGATTCGTGGGTGCCTCGACGATGACGACCGGCGGGAAGTAGCCCGTCGCCTGCATCTCCTTGTAGACCGCGATGATGTCCGGCGTGTAGCAGTTGATGATCAGGATGTCCGGCTCAAGGCGACGGATCCGGTCCAGGGCCGAGGAGAAGTCCTGCGAGTTCGGCGGGAAGAACTCGGTCCCGAGCAGTTCCAGCCCGGCCTTCTCGACGTCGGACGGAACGTACTGCTCGGCGGTGAAGACGCCCAGCTCGTCCCGTGGGGTGATCATCGCGACGGTCCGGACCGACGGGTCGTCGAGCTGGGAGACCATCTCCAGAATCTGCGTATAGTACAGGCTGAACGGCGGCATCGGGCCGAAGACGTAGGGCGCGCCCTTCTGGCCGGCGAACACGCCGTCGACCTGGGCCCACAGCGAGAGCATCGGGGTGCGCAGCCGCTGCGCCACCGGGATGATCGTCTTGGCGTTGACGCTGCCGACCCCGGCGATCACCAGGTCGGAGTCGATCGCCCGCTCGACGAGCCGAGCCGCCGTCACGGCCTCCGATTTGTCGTCGTATTCCTTGATCCCGACCTCGATCGGCGCGCCGTCGATCTCCAGGCCGGACTCGTTGGCCGCCGTGACGGCCAGGTCGATGCCTCGCTTGAGCTCGAGGCCGTAGCGCGCCATGCGACCGGAAAGGCTGTTGATCACGGCGATCTCCAGCTCGTTCGCCGCGGCCTGCGCACGGCCGATGAAGGGCGCCTGGACGGCAGCGGCACCGACCAGGGTGGCGGCACCGGCCTTCAGCAGCCGACGACGTGAAACCCGTGGGAAAGTCATTTTCTAGCCTCCAAGGTAGGTTGTTATTATCTGCGGATCGGCGAGCAGGTCGCGGGCCGGGCCCCTGAGTGCGACCTGGCCCGACGACACGACGGTGGCCCTGTCGGAGAAGCCGAGGGCGACGGAGACGTCCTGCTCCACGAGCAGGAGCGTCGTTCCCGCGGCGTGGATCTTCGAGAGGATGTGCAGCAGTTCCTCGACGATGATCGGCGCCAGTCCGAGCGAGAGCTCGTCGATGATCAGGAGCTTCGGCGCGGTCATCAGGGCGCGGCCGATCGCACACATCTGCTGCTCGCCGCCGGAGAGCGTACCGGCCAGCTGGCGCCGTCGCTCGGACAGCTTCGGAAAGAACTCGAAGATCTCGGCCAGCGCCGAATTGACGGAGGCCCGCGTCTTGCCGGGCCGGCGGAAGGCGCCGAGTCGCAAGTTCTCCTCGACCGTCAGGCCGCGAAACACCCGGTGCCCCTCAGGGGCATGGCCGACCCCGCAATCCACGATCTCCGCCGGCGACCGGCCGGCCAGCTCGTTTCCGCAGAAGTCGATCGAGCCGGCGCTTGGCTGGATCAGCCCTGAGATCGCGCGGAGCAGCGTGGTCTTGCCGGCGCCGTTGCCGCCGATGATCGCATGGACCTCGCCGGCCGCGATCTCGAGGTCGAGCCCGTGCAGCACCTGGATCGGGCCATAGCCCGCCCGCAGGCCGGTGACGGTCAGGACGGGACCTGCCGGCGCCGCGCGTGCGGAGCCGGAATCGACGGGCCCGGGAGCGGTCTCGAAATGACGGAGGGACATCTAGGCGGTCCTGCCTTCGCGGAGCCTGGCGTAGCGGTCGACGGCACCGCTGACGTCGCCGAGGTAGGCGAGCTGGACCTGCTCGTCGGCAACGATATCGCTGGGTGTGCCCTCGGCGAGCTTGGCGCCGTTCGCCAGCACCACGACACGGTCGCTGACCGCCATCACGGCTTTCATGATGTGTTCGATGAAGATGATGGTCGCGCCCGCGCTGCGGACGGAGCGGATGAGGTCCAGCGCCTCCGTGACCTCTGTCTGGTTCAGGCCGCCGAGCGGCTCGTCGAGGAAGATCAGGGACGGCTCGGTGGCGAGGCAGCGCGCCAGCTCCAGCCGCTTCAGGCCCGCCGTGGTAAGGGAGACGGCCCTGTCGTCCGCCGCCTCCCCGAGCCCGACGTCGTCCAGCACGGCACGCGCACGCGCCTCGGCCGAGTTTCTGGTCCGGCCCGTCCGACTCGAGCCGAAGAGCGCGGCCGTCATCACGTTCTCCAGGACCGTCATGCCGCCGAACGGCTGGGGCACCTGGAAGGTGCGCGCCATGCCGAGCCGGCACCTCTGGTGCGGACCGAGCCGGGTGACGTCGCGGCCCTCGTACAGCATCGTCCCGGAGGTGCTCGGCAAGGCGCCCGTCAGCAGGTTGACGAAGGTCGTCTTGCCCGCGCCGTTCGGCCCGATGAGGCCAAGGATCTCGCCCTGCCCGACATCCAGCGAGACGTCGTTGACGGCGGCGAGGCCGCCGAAGCGCTTGGAGAGGTTGCGGACTTCCAGCAGCGCCATGATCACTTCACCTGGTAGCGGCGAAGGTTCGCGGAGATCACCCGCAGGGACAGAGCCCTGGGTCCCTGCCTGAACAGCTCGATCAGGCCGTCCGGCTGCAGCAGCACCACCACGACCACGATCAGGCCCGAGATGATGGTGCTGAGCTCGGCGAACTCGACCCCAATCATCTCGTTCAGCGAAAAGACGATGAGAACGCCGATGATCGGCCCCCAGGTCGTCCCGCGGCCGCCGAGGAAGACCATGACGATGATCTCGAAGGTCAGCGTGATGTCGAAGGCCGAGGTCGTGTCGACCGTCCCCAGCCAGGCTGCCCAGACCGCGCCGGCGGTCGCGGCCAGGGCCGCGCTGACGACGAAGATGCCGAGCTTGACCCCGGCCACCGAGATGCCTATGGCCGCCGCCGCGGGCTCGGCGTCGCGGATGGCCTTCAGGGCCAAGCCCCAGCGCGAGCGCTCGAAGAGCATCACGATCAGCATGGCGACGCCGGCCAGCACCGCCATGGCGTAGAAGAACACGCGGTTGTAGGCGGCGCCGTCCAGCTCCATCAGCCCCACCTCGGCGATGATGTTCTGCGAGATGGCGCCGTGGAAGCCGAAGGCGCTGAAGTTCAGGAAGCCATTTACCAGCGCTTCGTTGATGATCAGGGTCGCGATCACGAAGTAGTGGCCCTGCAGCCGGAGCGTCGGCAGGCCGACGACCAGCGCCGCGCTGACCGCCAGGGCCACGCCACCCAGGCCCGCAAGCAGCAGCGGCACGCCGTTGATCAGGAAGATCGTCATGCCGATGGCGCCGAGTCCGAAGAAGGCCGAGTGCGCGAGGGACATCAGGCCGACGTACCCGCCGATCAGGTTCCACGCCTGGGCCAGGGCGATGTACATCATGATCGTTCCGGCGACCCGGATGCCGTAGGCGCCCGTCACCTCCGGCAGCAGGAACAGCATCAGCGCCAGCGGCACCGCCCAGGCGGCGACCCACGGTCCGCCACCGAGTCGCCGCTGCCAGCGCAGCAGCCCTCCTCCGGAAGCGGTTGTCTCGAGCTTCATCGGCACCTCAGGATTCGTAGAACTGGCGGCCCAGCAGGCCCGCGGGCCTCACGGCGAGCACGAGGAGCACCATCACGGTGCCGGCGAGCATCGCGTAGGTCGCGCCCCAGAGGTTGGCCACGATGCTGGAGACGAGGCCGAGCGTCAGGGCGCCGACCAGCGGTCCGAGCATGCTGCCCAGCCCACCCAGCACGCAGACGATCAGGACCTGCAGCAGGTGATGGTCGCCCATCTGCGGCGAGACGCTGTAGATCACCGCCATCAGCGCGCCCATGGCCCCGGCGAGCGCGGCCGAGATGCCGCCGGTGATGTTGAATATGAAGCGCGGCCGGATGCCGACCAGCTGGGCCGATTCCATGTCCATCCGGGTCGCGCGGATCGCGATCCCGGTCTCGGTGCGGTCCATGAACCACCAGACGGCGGCTGTCAGCGTGAGGGCGATCACCATGGTGACCACGCGCGCGTTGGTCAGCTGCGCCCCGCCGATCTCGAGCGAGCCGCGCAGGTAGTCCGGCAGCGCGATGCTGCGGTACTCGGCCGTGAAGTAGTAGAGGGCGGCGCCGACGATGACCAAGTTGACGCCGTAGGTGAGCGCGATCGGCAGCGACCCGGGGCCGCGCGCCACGTAGTTCAGCAGGCCACGCTGCATCAGCCAGCCGACGCCGAACATCAGCAGCATCACGACCGGAATCGCGGCCACCGGATCGAACCCGATGCGCCAGAGCCAGTAGGTGGCGTAGGCGCCCATCATGATGAAGGCGGCGTAGGTCAGGTTGAGGACGTTGAGGACGCCCCAGACGAGGGCGAACCCCAGAGCCCCGATCGCGTAGAGCCCTCCCAGCAGCAGGGCGTCGAAAATGATCTGTAAAGCAAGCGACATCGCGGCTTCCCGGCCAGCATCTCCTGGGTCGCCACTATGGAAGATAAATTCCGCAATGCGCAATTTATTTTGCGAAAGCACCCACTCGCCTGGGCGAGTCGAGCGCCCGTAAAGCTCCCGTCGAGCTGCCCTTGAGGCGCCCCCCTCCCGGAGCCGCGAGGGCGAAGCGCCTCAGGCCGCCGCGGTCGGTCTCGGCATCGTGAAGGTCTCCTCGGTGACGGCGTAGTCCATGTAGCCGAGGCGGGAGATCGCCTTGAGGCGCTCGGGCCGGACCATGCCGTCGACGATCGCCGAGTCGCGGACCTGCACGCCCAGGACGCGCCCGAGCACCATGTGGTTGGGCACGCCCCCCACCTCACCTGGCAGCTCGATGATTTGCTCGAGCCGGCATTCCAGGTGGAGCGGCGATTCCTTGACCCGCGGCGGCGCGACCAGCATCGAGGGCTCCGGCGTCACGCCGGCCGCCTCGAACTCGTCGACCTGACGCGGCAGGGGTGCCGCCGAGGCGTTGACGGCGTGACGGAGCTCGTAGGTCGCGAGGTTGACGACGAACTCCCCGCGCTCCCGAAGGTTGCGCAGCGAGTCCTTCTCGCCGCCTTCGACATGCGCCCCGTTGGGACAGAACATGACCAGCGGCGGACGCTCGCTGACCAGGTTGAAGAAGCTGAAGGGCGCCAGGTTGACGCGGCCAGCGGCGTCCATGCTCGAGATCCAGCCGATCGGCCGCGGCAGCACGCAGGCCTTGAGCGGGTTGTAGGTCAGGCCGTGGTCGTTGCGCTCGGTCTCGTAGAACATCGGATTCCTTTCTGCGTTCCGCCGGCGAGCTTCTCGCGACAAACGGTTCAGGTTGGATCGGCTCGCAAATCGGCGGCGCCGGGGTGTGAGGCATCGAGGGCTCGTGGCCGGTCTAACGGGCGGGCTGATGGAGGCTGGGTAGACTATGCAGCCCCGGAGCCGGCGCCAGTTGGATCGGCGGCGCCTCTTCCGCAACTGGCAGGACGGCGCCGCGAGGCGGCATGCCATGGCCGATCTGTTTGCGAGTTGGTGAGCCCGCCCGGACTCGAACCGGGGACCCGCTGATTAAAAGT
>NZ_JBBDQW010000060.1:0-26540 GCF_040905785.1 Tistlia sp. | reverse complement strand
GCCCCTGGATCCCGGATCGCGAGGCTCGCGCGCCGATCGCCTCCGGCTCTCGGGCTCGCCTAGGCGTCCGGGATGACGGGGTCAGCGCCAATTCGTCATCCTGGACGCTAGGCAAGCCCCGGAAGCCGCCAGGCTTCCGGTTGGCGAGCCTTGCGATCCGGGATCCAGGGGCGACCCCTGCGGCGAGTTGCGGCGCCGAGGTCTCGGGCGGGGCCACGCCCGCTCAGGTCAGCAGGCGCAGCAGGAACAGGGTCAGGCCCGGGAAGGCGACCAGCAGGACGACGCGCAGCAGCTCGACGAAGAAGAAGGGCATGACGCCCCGGAAGGTCTCGCTCATCGGCACGTCGCGGGCGAGCGCGTTGATGACGAAGACGTTCATGCCCACCGGCGGTGTGATCAGGCCGAGCTCGACGACGATCAGGGCCAGGATGCCGAACCAGATCTTGGTCTCCTCCGGCCCCAGGCCGAAGTCGAGCTGCGCCACCACCGGCCAGAAGAAGGGGATCGCCAGCAGGATCATCGACAGGCTGTCCATCAGGCAGCCGAGCAGGATCAGCGCCGCCAGCAGCAGGCCCAGCACGACCAGCGGCGGCAGGCCGCTGCCGGCCATCATCTCGGCCGCCGCCTGGGGCACGCCGCCGCGCGACATGAAGATCTTGAGCAGCTCGGCGCCGAGCAGGATCAGGTAGATCATGCCCGTGGTCTTGGCGGTGTCGAGCAGCGCCTGGCGCAGGCCCGACCAGCCGACCAGCCGGCGCGCGACGCCGTAGAGCAGCACCAGGAAGACGCCGATCGCGGCCGCCGGCGTCGGGTTGAAGAAGCCGAAGTAGATGCCGCCGATGACCAGGCCGAAGATCACCACGACCGGCACCACGGCGATCGAGGAGTCGAGGATCTCGCGCCGGCTGACCCGGTCGCCCGGCGGCCCGGCGTCGGGCACCAGCCGGACGTAGAGCGCGATCGTGGCGAGGAAGAAGAACACCGCGAGGATGCCCGGCACGAAGGCGGCGATGAACATGTGGGCGATGTTCGCCTCGACGATGATCGCGTAGACGACCAGCACGATCGAGGGCGGGATCAGGATGCCGAGCACGCCGCCGGCCGCGACGGTGCCGGTCGCCAGCGACGGCTTGTAGCGGTAGCGGCGCAGCTCCGGCAGCGCCACCTGCCCCATGGTCGAGGCGGTCGCCAGCGAGGAGCCGCAGACCGAGCCGAAGCCGGCGCAGGCGGCGATCGCCGCCATGGCGACGCCGCCGCGCATCCAGCCCAGCCAGGCGTTGGCGGCGCGGAACAGGTCGCGCGACAGGCCGGCGCGCGTCGCGATGTTGCCCATCAGCACGAACATCGGCACGACCGAGAGGTCGTAGATCGAGAACTGCCCGTAGGCCAGGGTCTTGAGCTGCGACAGCAGGATCGCGTGGCCCGAGAGCACCGCCGTGCCGACCGCGCCGACCAGCATCATGGCATAGGCGATCGGCACGCGCAGCGCGATCAGCCCGACCAGGCCGCCCAGGCCGAGCAGCCCGATCAGCAGCTCGCTGCCCATCACCGGCGCTCCGTCCGGGTCATCGCGGCGCCGGCGTTCGTATCGGCCGCTCGTCCACGAGGCGCCCGCGGCAGGCCTCGAGCAGGGTCGCGCCGGCGGCCAGCACCAGCAGGAAGAGCGACACCAGGATCGGCACGAAGGCGATCCACAGCGGGAACTGGTAGATCGTCGTGACCTCGAGGTAGCGGCGGAAGTCGAGCAGGCCCAGGCTCATGCGCCACAGCAGCAGCAGGCCGAAGCCGAGCGCGATCGTCCCGGCCAGGATCGCGAAGGCCGACTGCCAGCGCCGGCCGGCGCCGGCGGTGAAGATGTCGGCCGTCACGTTGGCGCCGGTGATCTGGCAGTAGGGCAGGAAGGAAAAGACCGCCACGGCGATGCCGACCTCGACGATCTCGAAGTCGCCGGCGATCGGCTGGCCGAAGAGGACGCCGCCGGCCAGGCTGGCGGCGTTGACCAGCACGACGCCGACCAGCAGCAGGCCGCCGGCGAGCGCCCAGGCCTCGGTGACCCGGCGGATGCCCTCGAAGGCTCGCCCGGGACCCGCGCGCGCGCCGGCGGCCGCCATCTGGTCAGCCGCCCCGGATCACCCGGCCGCCATCAGTTCGCGGAGGCGTTCTTCTGGATCAGGTGGCGCGCCCGCTCGACCATCGCCGCGCCGTCGATGTCCTTGCTGGCGACCTCGTCCTCCCAGCGCTTGACGACCGGCTCCAGCGCGGCGCGGAAGCCGTCCCACTGCTCCTCGGTCAGCACGATGTGCTCGTTGCCGGCCTTGGTCGCGATGGCGATGCCGCCGTCGTCGTTGTCGCGCCACAGGTTGCCGACCTCGACCAGCCAGTCGCGCCCCGACTCCTGCTCGAAGACCGCCTGGATGTCGGCCGGCAGCGAGTTCCACTTGTCGAGGTTCATCGAGACCTGGAAGGTCGTGGTGCCGAGGCGCGCCTTGTCCGGCCCCTCGATCTGGTAGCCGGTCAGGTCCTGCAGCTTGAGCGCCGGGATGATCTCCCAGGGGATCAGCGCGCCGTCGACGACCTTCTTGGACAGCGCCTGCGGCAGCTCCGGCACCGGCATGCCGACCGGGTTGGCGCCGAGCGCCTCCAGCACCCAGGCGCCGGTGCGCGTCGGAATGCGGATCTTCTTGCCCTCGAGGTCCGAGGCCTGGCGCACCGGCTCGTCGACCATGTGGATCGCCTGGCCGGCGTGGACGTGCAGGAACAGCACCTTCAGGCCCTCGTACTCCTCGGCCAGGTACTCGTCGAACATTTCGTCCATGGCCAGGTTGGTCGCCGCCGTGTCGTTGACGTGGACGAAGGGCAGCTCGAAGACCTCGCTGCGCGGAAACAGGCCGGCGGTGTAGCCGTTGACCGTCCAGACGATGTCGACGACGCCGTCGCGCACCTGGCGGATCAGCTCCGGCGGCTTGCCGCCCAGGGACATCGAGGGATAGAGCTCGATCTCGACGCGGCCGCCCGAGGCCTCCTCGACGCGCTGCGCCCAGGGCTCCAGCATCTTGGCGTGGGCCGGCGAGGTCGGGCCCAGGAAGTGGTGCAGCTTGAATTCGTAGTCGGCCGCCGAGGCGGTCTCCGCCTTGCCCGCCGCGACGGTGGCGACGAGCGCCGCACCGGCCAGCAGGGTTGCGAGGCGCGTCCAGCGCTGAGACATGATCGTTCCTCCCCAGGTTTCGTCCGCCCGATTGGTCGGGCCCGTGCTTATTGGAGCGTGTTCTTCAAAGCTTTACCGGGCTTGCCCCGCCCGGTCCAGGGACGTTGACGGCCGTCAGTTGACTTGTCAATCCGCTCAGGCCCCTGATGACCGGAGCAGCCCCGCGGGCCGTTGCGCTCGGCGGCGCGATGCGCCCACCATGAAGCGAGGGAGGCCGCCCGCCCGGCCGCCTTCGCGCGCCTTTCGCACCTCCAGGAGACTCCATGCCCGCCACGCCCACCGCCTCCGCCGCGCCGCCCGCGCCCGCCCTCACCGCCGGCGGCGCCCTGCTGGCGCGGCTCAAGGCGGTCGGCGTCGACTGGATCTTCGCCAATTCCGGCACCGACTTCCCGCCGATCATCGAGGGCCTGGCCGAGGCCCAGGCGCGCGGGCTGGCGCTGCCCCAGGCCCTGGTCGTGCCCCACGAGGGCGCTGGCGTGGCCATGGCCCACGGCTACTGGCTCGCCAGCGGCCGCGCCCAGGCGGTCATGGCCCACACCAACGTCGGCCTCGCCAACTGCGCGATCGGCGCGATCAACGCGGCCCTGGAGCAGATCCCGGTGCTGCTCTTCTCCGGCCGCACGCCGACCACCGAGCAAGGCCGCTTCGGCGCCCGCACCGTGCCGATCGGCTGGGGCCAGGAGATGCGCGACCAGGCCGCCCTGGTCCGCGAGGCGACCAAGTGGGACTACGAGCTGCGCTTTCCCGAGCAGGTGCCCGAGCTGGTCGACCGCATGCTCGCGATCGCCAACTCCTCGCCGCGCGGCCCCGTCTACATGAGCCTGCCGCGCGAGGTGCTGTGCCAGCCCTGCCCGGCCGACGGCCCCGGCGGCGGCCTCGACGCGCCGCCGACGATGCGGCCGGCGCGCGCCGCCCCCGACCCCGGCGCCCTGGCCGAGGCCGCGCGCATCCTGGCCGCCGCCGAGCGGCCGGTCGTCTTCGCCCAGCGCGGCGCCGGCGGCGGCCCCGCCGCCGCCGCCGGCTTCGCGGCCTTCGGCGCGCTGGCCGAGGCCTGGGCCCTGCCGCTGGTGACCTGGTGGGCGCTGCGCCTCGCCCTGCCGACGGCCCATCCGCTCTCGGTCGGCGACGACCCCCTGCCCTGGCTCGCCGAGGCCGACGCCGTGCTGGTGCTGGATTCACTGGCGCCCTGGTCGCCGGACCTCCACGCGCCGCCGCCCGGCTGCAAGGTGATCCAGCTCGGCCCCGACCCGCTCCAGGCGCGCGTGCCGGTGCGCAACTTCCGCGCCGACGTCACCCTCGCCTGCGACACCGCCGCCGGCATCGCCGCCCTGGCCGAGGTCCTGGCGCCGCACCGGGCGGCGCGCAGCGAGGCCATCGAGGCGCGCCGCGCCCGCGTCGCCGGCCGCAGCGCCGAGACCCGCCGCAAGGCGCTGGCGGCCGCCTCGGCCGGCGGCGGCCGGCCAATGACCAAGGCCTTCGTCGCCCGCTGCCTCTCCGAGGCGATCCGCGGCCGCCACGCCACCGTGCTCTCCGAGCTCGGCTGCCCGCTCGCCCCGCTCGACCTCGCCGGCCACGACGGCTGGTACCAGGAGCCCCATTCCGGCGGCCTCGGCTGGTCCTTCCCCGCCGCCCTCGGCATGGCCCTGGCGGATCGCCAGGAGGGGAACCGGCGCCTGGTCGTCGCGACCCTCGGCGACGGCAGCTACATGTTCGCCAACCCCGTCGCCTGCCACCAGGTCGCCGAGGCCCAGGCCCTGCCGATCCTGCTCCTGGTCCTCAACAACGCCGAGTGGGGCGCCGTCCGCCAGTCCGTCCTCGGCCTCTACCCCGACGGCCAGGCCGCCCGCGCCAACGCCATGCCGCTGACCTCGCTCGCCCCCAGCCCCGACTTCGTCAAGATCGCCGAGGCGAGCCGCGCCTGGGCCCGACGGGTCGAGGACGGCGCCGACCTGCCGGCGGTCCTGGCGGAGGCGATCGGGGTGGTGGAGCGGGAGGGGAGGCTGGCGCTGGTCGAGGTGGGGGTGGGGTGATCGGCGCGGAGGCGGGGGGCGGCTTGTAACCCTTGGCTGACGTTGGCAGGGCCGGCTTCATGGCACTATGTTCGCCGGCCCGAGTGTGTGTGGAACTCTTGGCCGAGCCTACGGCTCAGAAATCGCAGGGCCGGTCGGATAACTTCAAAGCAGGTGCCGATGATTGACTATGTTACAGGCGATATCTTCACTCGCAGCCCCCCGAGGCAGACGCTCAAGGGATGGGACCCCTTCTGGGACTGCGTTGGCATTCTCTTCCATTTCCAGAATTCTGACGTCGCGGACGGAGATGAGGAGCTGCCGGAGTGGCGCCTCTACTGGGTAGCTGGGGTCGCACTCCTGAGGACCATCGGACATGTCTTGGCAAAGGTCGACGCAAAGTCCTCTGCTCAGCATTCCCAAGCGATTGGCCAACTGTGGGGGCGATTCCGCTCAGATCGCGAGGGTTCGTGGATCTTCTGGGAATTTATCGAGAGGGAGAGGAATAACCTTCTGAAAACCTACTCGTTTGGCGCCCAGCTTGTACCGCATAAGGACGGATACCACGTGGAGTTCGCGGACGGTCAGGACGCGTTCCAGCTGTTTCGCCAAGCCGTCTATTGGTGGCGGCACCAGCTCATGGAGCTCGAAGACAATCTCTCCCAGGACCCCGCAATCAGCCGGCCCTAAGCCGCGTGCGCACGTAGTCCACCCACTTGTCGTACCACCACCAGTCGCCCGGCCGGAGTTCGATGCCGAACTTGTGGGCAGGGTTCTTAGCGTCAGCCGCTTTCCAGAGGAGTTGATGGGCGTACTGGTTGAACTCGGGATGCCCCTCCCGCTTCATGAGCTCGATGACGTCCTTTGGTTTGTACTTCTTACGCTCTGAATCCTTTACCAGCACTCGGACGATCTCCTGCCCCTCCGCCGAGTCCGGTCTGATGAACTCGATGACCTGGTCGGCCTTGCCCTTAGAATTGACCGACCGCTCCACGTAGGCGACCCGGTAGGCGTACTTCGGGTCGCGAATCACAGCCTCCGGCAGGCCATCTTCAAAGGCGATGTGCGCGGTGATCAAATGCGCCGGCAGGTCTGTGTCCTTGAGCAAGAGATCGCGCTGCGCCTTGGCGATGCCAGCGAATTGCATGGCGAGGCCAAGCTCGCGGTCGAGACCGTATTCCGTCCCGAACATTGCCTTCAGCGCCGCGTTGAAGTTCAAGCAGCAGGCCTGGAGCTTGGCACTGATGAAGTCGTCAATGCGGCGCGTCATCTGGTGTTCGATTTCGTGCCGGATCTCGATGAGGAACTTGAGATTCGCCTTAGTCGCTTCGTCGAGCGGGCAGGCGGCATCGCCCAGACAATGCTCCAGCTCCCAATGCTTGTCCGCCCCATGGCGGGTCTTCAGGACGTCTCCCGTGCGCCGGTCCCGGTACCGGTAGTCGACGCCGACGCGCTTGAAGTGGGCGTGCATCAGATAGGTCCAGGCGATCACCGCCGTGACGATGAACACCTCGGACTTAAAGTGGGCTTGCGGGTTGTTAAACCCTTGGACCGCATGCAGCATCGCCTCACGCGCCTTGATCAACAGCTCGTCGCCGATCAGGTGCAGGCCGCTGCCGTCGACATTGGGCCAAGCGTCAAGGAATGCGGCCAGCTCCTCGGCGCTTGCAGGTGCGACGCCAGTATGGGTCTTTCTATCGCGAACGTCCTTGATCCGCCCGTGATTGATCGAGCGGGTTGGCCGCGTGAAGTACGCTAGGATATCTTGGTCGTTCTTTCGAGGGGGCGTCGCCATCATCGCCTTGATGATGGCTACCTCCCAGCGTTCGAGCCGGTTCTTGGGATTCCTTGCCATGGCCCTAATCTACACAGCTCAATGCCAAGCTTACATACTCAATAAACGGCTGCCGTGCCCATAGATGTTCACATCCGACCTCACGAAGGCGCAGCTTCGCGACCTCATCGACGGCATGTCCGACCTTGATGTGGCTCGGTTCCTCTATTGCCAGGAGATGGCCGGCACGTACCTAGCCGTGGGCAAGTTCGAAGACATGCTGATCAGCGCGATGCACATGTGCGACCGCGTCAGGCTCGGAAAAGCGCTGGGCGCGGACTCGAACCGTTGGGCGCGGTCGCTAGCGAAGAAGGCTCTGCTGCAAAGATCGACCTTGGGGTCGCTCATCAAGATCCTTGAGCGGCACGAAGTCGCCGAGGCAGACATCCGCTATCTGAAGTGGATTAAGGACAAGAGGGACTACTTCGTTCATCGCCTTTTTCACGAGGCCGCGTGGCCGGGTGATCTCGACGCGGAGAGTTGCCGCCTCATGAGCCGGCGTCTGCTCGCCATTCAACTCTGGCTGTCGCGGGCGGAGCGGAATATCTGGTCGATCTTCGAACGCGCCGGCTTCGTCGCGCTTAGCCGGCTGGATGATGGCAGCCTATTGGCGTCCAATTTGGACATTTACAGTCGCTCAGGGGAATCGAACGAAGTCCAGACTTGAAGCGCCGCGGATCGCGGGGCCAGGTCCGCTTTGTCACGCCTGAACGTCCCCTCCTGGCGCAAAGCGGCCGCAGTGCCGCGTTCAGGCGGCACCCACATCCGGCGCGAGCCCCAGTACCTCTCAAAGACGCCGGCGGTCGGGGACCCACCCGCGCCGGCCCTATCCCCTGCCCTTCACCACTGCCAGGGCATCGGCCAGGGTGATCATCAGGGTCAGCGGCTCGACCGGCGAGGCCGTGAAGCCGAAGCGCTGGTAGAAGCGCTTCGCGTCCTCCGAGAGGGCGTGGACGAGGATTGCTCGGATGCCGGCGATCTCCGCCGCCTGCAGCGTGCGCAGGACGGCGTCGCGCAGCAGGGCCGCGCCGATGCCCTGGCCCTGGCAGCGGCGGTCCACGGCCAGGCGGGCGATCAGCATGACCGGGATCGGCTCGGGCATGTTGCGCCGGATCCGGCCCGCCGCCTGGGCCTCGGAGACGGCGCCGACGGCCAGGGCGTAGTAGCCGACGACCCGTCCCTCGGCCCGGACGACGTAGCAGCGCGACGCCCCGGCGCCCTGGTTCGCCAGGGCGCGGCGGCGCAGCCAGTCGTCCAGCTCCTCCTCGCCCGAGGCGAAGGCGGTGACCTCGTGCTCGGCGGTCAGGGTCTCCGGGGGCGTGAGGCCCGGGATCACTTGTCCCAGGGTGCGAGTCGCCCGAGCAGGTCGCGCAGGCCGGGATGGTCGCGCGGCGGCGCGTCGAGGGCGGCCACGAAGGCCTCGTAGGCGCCCTCCTCGAGCAGGAAATGCCGGCGGTCGAGCAGGACGGCCTCGGCCTCGCGGCAGGAGGCGCCGACCACGAAGTCGGTCCGGTTGACGCCGAGACTGTCGGCGGCCTGGTCGATCAGCGCCTTCTGGCGCCGCGTGACGCGCAGGTTGATGTTGGCGTCGCGTGCCTGCTTTTCGCGTGCGTGCTTTTCCTGGGCCTGCTTTTCCTGGGCCTGCATTTTCTGGGCCTGCTTTTCCTGGGCGGTCGCGATGACCGGCTCCTTCCTCGCCTTGCGATCCCTCGCGGGAGATCGTGCCGCATTCGTGCGCACGTCGGCAATACAGATGTGGCGTGACGGGCGGTCCGGCAAGCGGCCCGTCAGAAGCTGACCGCCAGGCCGGCGTCCGGGCTCAGCCTCGAAGGTGTCCGGGAGAGCCCCGGCGTCGCCGGCGCGCCCACGCCCCTCGACGGGCTCGGGACGAAGCATCCTTTGGCACTCCCTTCCGCTCTCCCTTTGGCACTCCCTTCCGCTTCGTCCCGAGCCCGTCGAGGGGCGTGGCAGCGCGGGCGGCCCCGCCTCGCCCCCCGCCTTGACACCGCCCGCCGGCCCTGCAGTTATCGCCCGCGAAGTCCCGCCGCGAAGAGGAAGCTCATGGCCGTGCTGATTCCCGTCTCCTGGGGCGAGGTCGTCGACAAGCTGACGATCCTGGAGATCAAGGCCGAGCGCATCGGCGACCCGGCCAAGCGGGCCAACGTCGTCGCCGAGCGCGACCTGCTGCGCGAGGTGCGCGACCGCGAGGCGGCGGCCTCGGCGGCGCTCGAGGACCTGACCCGGCGGCTGCGCGCGGTCAACGCCGAGCTCTGGGACATCGAGGACGCGCTGCGCGACTGCGAGCGCGCCGGCGACTTCGGCCCGCGCTTCGTCGAGCTGGCGCGCTCGGTCTACGTCACCAACGACCGGCGCGCCGAGCTGAAGCGCGAGATCAGCGCGCTGCTCGGCTCCAGCCTGGTCGAGGAGAAGTCCTACGCCGCCTATCGCTGAGGCCGGGTCCAGGGCGAGGGCTGGGGGCGGCCCGATCCTGGTCGTCAAGCTGGGCGCCTTCGGCGACATCATGATGGCCGAGGGCGCGCTGCGCGACATCCGCGCCGGCCATCCCGGCGCCGAGATCGTCGTGCTGACGCGCCCGGCCTACCGGCGCCTGCTGGCGCGCTGCCCCTGGGTCGACCGCGTGCTGGTCGAGCCGGCGGGCTTGCGCTCGCGGCCGGGCCGGCTGCTCGCCTTCTGGGCGGCGCTGCGGCGCGAGGGCTTCGCGCGGGTCTACGACCTGCAGAACAACCGGCGCACGGCCTTCTGGCGCCGCTTCCTGCTGCCCGGCCGGCCCTGGTCGCGGCTGCCGGCGCTGCCGCCGGCCGAGCGCGCGCCCGAGCGCAAGCCCTCGATCCTGGAGCGCTTCGCCGGCCAGCTCGCCGCCGCCGGCCTGGCGGTCGTCCACACCCCCAACCCCCGCCCCGACTGGATGGCCGAGCCGGCCGGCGACGTGCTGGCCGCGGCCGGCCTCGCCGGGCCCTACGTCCTGCTGATACCCGGGTCCTCGGCCAAGCACCCGCACAAGCGCTGGCCGCACTACGGGGCGCTGGCGACGGCGCTGGCCGCCCGGGGTTACGCCGTCGCGACGGCGCCCGGCCCCGACGAGCTGGACCTCTGCCGGGCGCTGCCGGCACACCTGCTGGCCGAGGCCGACGGCCGCCCGCTCGACTGGTTCCGCCTCGCCGGCGTGCTGCAGGGCGCGGCCCTGGTCGTCGGCAACGACACCGGGCCGCTGCACCTGGCGGTGCACCTGGGCCGCCCGACCCTGGCCCTGTTCGGCGCCCACACCACGCCGCGGCGCGTCGGCCTGCCGCGCCCCGGCGTCCGCGTCCTCGGCCGCCCCGACCTCGCCGACCTGCCGCCCGGCGAGGTCCTGGAGGCGGCCCTGGAGGTGCTGGCTCGCTGAGCCCCCTCTCCGCCCCCTTGGGGGGGAGAGGGTTGGGGTGAGGTGGGGGGTTGGAGACTTTCCGGCAGCAGCGGCGGCACGCGTCGAGGCCGGGTCCCCCACCTCTCCCCGGCCCTTTCCGCCCCCCGGGGCGGAGAGGGAGATAGGCGCGCGTTGACCATCGGCGTGGGCGCCCCAGCTTCTAGGCGAACCCACCCCACGACGCCGGAGGCCCCCCATGCGACACCTCGCGCTGCCCCTCGCCGCCGCGGCCCTGCTCGCCGCCGCGCCCGCCCTCGCCCAGCAGGCGCCGCCCAACGCGCCCGACCAGGAGCCGGCCTTCGAGGGCCAGACCCGGGCGCCGCTGACCGAGCAGCGGGCCGACGTAAAGGCCGAGCTGGTCGCCCGCGACCTGCCGAACCTCTGGGGCCTGGCCTTCCTGCCCGACGGCCGCATGCTGGTCACGGCCAAGCGCGGCGACATGCTGATCGTCGGCCCCGACGGCGAGGCCGGAGCGCCGCTCGCCGGCGTGCCGGCGGTCGACGACGACGGCCAGGGCGGCCTGCTCGACGTCATGCCGGCCCCGGACTTCGCCGAGAGCGCCCTGGTCTACTTCGCCTACGCCGAGCCGCGCGACGGCGGCAACGGCACGACCGTGGCCCGGGCGCGCCTTGTCACCGACGAGGCCGGCTCCGGCGCGCTCGAGAACCTCGAGGTGATCTTTCGCCAGACGCCGACCTATGACGGCGGCATGCACTTCGGCTCGCGCCTGGTCTTCGCGCCCGACGGCAAGCTCTTCATCACGCTCGGCGAGCGCTCCGACAGGCCGATCCGCGACCAGGCCCAGGACCTCGGCTCCGGCCTCGGCAAGATCTTCCGGCTCAATCCCGACGGCTCGGTGCCCGAGGACAACCCCTTCGTCGGCGAGGCCGGGGCGCTGCCCGGGATCTGGTCCTACGGCCACCGCAACCTGCAGTCGGCGACCCTCGACGGCGAGGGCCGGCTGTGGACCGTCGAGCACGGGCCCAAGGGCGGCGACGAGCTGAACCGTCCCGAGCCCGGGCTCAACTATGGCTGGCCGGTCATCACCTACGGCGTCGCCTACAGCGGCGCCGAGGTCGGCGAGGGCATCACCAGGAAGGAAGGCATGGAGCAGCCGGTCTACTACTGGGACCCGGTGATCGCGCCCTCGGGCATGGCCTACTACGACGGCGAGGCGATCCCCGAGTGGCAGGGCGCCTTCGTCGTCGGCGGCCTGGTCAGCCAGGGCCTCGTCGTGCTGCACATGGAGGGCGACCGCGTCGCCCGCGAGGAGCGCCTGCCGCTGGGCGCGCGCATCCGCGACGTCGCCCTCGGCCCCGACGGCGCCCTCTATGCCGTCACCGAGACGCGCGGCGGCGGCGGCAGCACGATCCTGCGGGTGACCGCGGACTGAGCCGCGCCGCTCAGTAGATCGGGAAGGTCGAGAGGTGCGCGGCCAGCACGCCGTGGGCCATGCGCTCCAGGGCCTTCGCGACCTCGGCGCAGCCCGGGCCGCCTGGCATCATGGCGCAGCGGTCCGCGGCGGGCCCGTCGTGGGCGTGGTCGATGGCGACGATGCCGAACAGCGCCAGGTCGCGCGCCGCCAGGGTCTCGAAGGCCAGAGCGCTGCGCAGGGACACCGGCGAAGGCCCGTGGAAGGTCTTGCGCCGCACGACCAGCCCGTCGGGCCGCTGGCTCGGGGCCAGGTAGGTGAATGAGGGGTCGGGCCACCAGTTGACGTGGCGCAGCAGCACGAACTCGGCCAGCGCCGAGGCCTCCTGCAGCTGCCACGCACCCGCCAGGTGCATGCCCCCGAAGGAGATCTCGACGGTGCTGTCGGCGGCGGCGCCCTCGCCGTAGGCGCGGCAGACGTCCTCCTCGACGGGCGTGCCCATCCAGTCCGGCACCGCGACTGCCGCACCCTGCTCCTCCGGTACGTAGACGTCGAAGCGGAAGCCCTCGACGATCTCCTGGGTCACGCCGTAGAGCGCGAAGTGATCGAGCAGCTGCTGCAGGCCGAGCATGTCGTCGGCGGTCGCGGCCAGTTCCCGGAAGCCGCGGCTGCCGAGGGGCAGGAAGGCCAGCTCCCCGCAGTGCAGGCGCGCGACCGGCGCCGCCCCCTCGGACTCCGGCTCGGGCGTCGCGTAGAGGCTGGCGCTCTGCACCGAGGCGGCGCCCGCCGCCGCTCCGCCGGTGCCCGCCGGCGCCGACAGCAGGCCGGCGAGGTGCGCGGCGGGCAGGCCCCAGGAGATCGAGGCGGCGCCGCTTTGCAGCCCGCCCGAGCCGATCGCCGCGACCCGGCCCTCGCGGTCGAGCAGCGGCGCGCCCGAGGCGCCCGGCAGCAGGTGGCCGTCGAGCCGCACGATCTCCAGCTCCAGGTCGATGGCGCGGCTGGCGTCCAGCTCCTTGCGCACCTCGGCCGGCAGCATGCCGGAGAGGCGCGTCGCCCCGAAGGTCACCTTCAGCGACTTGTTGTCGAGGCTCGGCGCGCCCAGGAAGAAGGCCAGGGCGACCAGCTCGTCGTTGGCCTGCGGCCCGCCCGGCGCCGCGGCCAGCGGCGCGCCGGCGTCGCCCTCCAGGCGTAGCAGGGCGAGGTCGACCGGCTGCAGCGCGCGGTCCAGCTCGGCGCCGAGGGTGCGCCCGCCGCCGCGCTCGAAGTAGACGTCGAGGCGGCTGCAGCCGGCGACCACGTGGAGCGCCGTGACCAGCCTGTCGCCGCCCTCGAACAGGAAGCCGGTGCCGCTGCGCGCGGGGCCGTCCCGGCAGTCGCGCGCGCGCACCTGGCCGACCGCCGGCGCCACCCGCTCGAAGATCTCCCGGCTCATCTCGGCGGCCGCCGGCGCGGGCGCCGCGGCGCCGGCCGCCAGCACGAGGGCCGCCAGGGCGAGGGCCGCGAACAGGGGCAGGCAGGAGAAGGGTCGCCGCATCCTCTTCTCCTATTCGCAGACCAGGGCAACCGCCGCCGCGAAGACGGCCAGGCGATCGGCTTCCGGCAGGTCGGCCGGGACGGTCGTGGCGAAGCCCTGCCAGGCCCCTCCCTCGGCCGCGAAGGCCTCGGCGTAGGCCGCGGCCTGAGGATAGCTGCGGCCCTGCAGGGCGTCGCAGGCGGTCGCGGCCTCGCCGGCGAACAGCACGGAGGCGCGCTTGCCGGCCGCCTCGAGACCGCCGGGGTCCGACTGCCAGTCGCCGCGCAGCACGCCCAGCCGCTCGAAGGCGACCAGCTCGGCGGCGGCCCGCGGCTCGAAGCCCGCCGACTCCCAGGCCTGGCGACGCTCGGCGAGCGTCGGGGCGAGGCCGTCGCCGGCGCGCAGGTAGAGGCCGGCCAGCAGGGCCGCCGCCGCCGCCGCGGAGAAGCCGAGCACGCGCAGCGGCGAGGCCGCGGGCAGCGGGCCGGCCCCGCCCTGCAGCCCGAAGAAGCTGGCGAGCAAGGCGATCAGGGCGCCGACCACGGCGCCGACCACGGGACTGGTCGCAAGCCCGACCAGCAACCCGACCAGGGCACCCAGCGCCGCTCCCGACAGCAGATCGCGCATCGCGTTCCTTCGCACCCGGCCCACGGGCGCAAGCCCGATGACCCCGCGCCCAGACCCATTCCGGCGTCCATCATAGCCGCAAGGCGCGCCCGAAGACGACCCCGGATGGATCCGGCTCGGCCCCTCGCTCTTCGGCAAACGGCCAGCCGACCGTCGCAAGGGATCGCCGATGCTTTGATGGCAGCGCGCTGGCGTCGCCGGTCCCGAGAGCGACGGCGCTTTTCGTGCGTCGCCGGCGGCGCTACCCTGCCGGCATGCCCGCCGCCGACCCCTTCGCCGACGCCCAGTTGCGGCTGCGCCAGGACAGCCGCCTCGCCGAGCTCGCGGGGCGGCCGGAGGAAGGCCGGCTGGCCGAGAACATCCTCTACTTCGTGCGGACCCTGCGCGCGGCCGGCCTGCCGGTCGGGCCGGGCCGGCTGCTGGCGGCGGTCGAGGCGGTGCGCGCGGTCGGCCTCGACCGGCGCGACGACTTCTACTGGGCCCTGCACGCGGCCCTGGTCGAGCGGCGCGACCAGCGCGAGATCTTCGACCAGGCCTTCCAGATCTTCTGGCGCAACCCGAAGTTCCTGGACCGCCTGCGCGGCCTGCTGCTGCCCGACATCACGCCGCCCGACCAGCGCGAGGAGCGCCGCAAGGAGCTGAGCCGCCGCCTCGCCGACGCCCTGGCGGCCAAGCAGCGGGGCGAGGCCCCGGCCGAGCGGCAGGAGGAGATCGAGCTCGACGCGGTGATGACCTGGTCGGACCGCGAGAGCTTCCGCGAGCAGGACTTCGAGCAGATGTCGGCCGAGGAGCTGGCCCGCGCCCAGCAGGCGGTCAAGCGCCTGGCCCTGCCGCTGCGCAAGGTCGCGACCCGGCGCTTCGAGCCCTCGCACCGGCCGCCGCGCGCCGACCTGCGGGCGACCCTGCGCGCCGGCCTGCGCGAGGGCGGCGACCTCTTGGAGCTGCGGTGGAAGAAGCGCCGGCACCGGCCGCCGCCGCTGGTCGTTCTCTGCGACATCTCCGGCTCGATGAGCCGCTACTCGCGGATCTTCCTGCACTTCATGCACGCCGTGACCAGCGACCGCGACCGGGTCCATTCCTTCGTCTTCGGCACGCGCCTGACCAACCTGACCCGCTACCTGCGCCAGCGCGACATCGACCAGGCGCTGGAGCGCTGCGCCGGCTCGGTCACCGACTGGTCGGGCGGCACCCGCATCGGCGCCTGCCTCGCCGACTTCAACCGGACCTGGGCGCGCCGCGTGCTCGGCCAGGGCGCCATCGTGCTGCTGATCAGCGACGGCCTCGACCGCGAGGGCGCCGAGGGCGTCGCCCGCGAGATGGAGCGGCTGCACAAGTCCTGCCGCCGCCTGATCTGGCTCAATCCGCTCTTGCGCTACGAGGGCTATGCGCCGAAATCCATGGGAGCCAAGGCCATGCTGCCCCACGTCGACGACTTCCGCTCGGTGCACAACCTCGACTCCCTGGAGCAGCTGGCGGCGGCGCTGTCGGACCTGCCGAAGCGGCGGCAGGAGGCGGCGAGCCTGTGGCCGCAGGAGGTGGGGGCATGAGCGCGCTGGAAAGCTACGCCGATCCCAACGAGGTCCTGGCCGAGGCGCGGCGCTGGCTCGAGGAGGGGCGCTCGGTCGCCCTGGCGACCGTGGTCGCGACCTGGGGCTCCTCGCCGCGGCCGGTCGGCAGCCAGCTGATCGTCGACGACCGCCAGGCCATGCTCGGCTCGGTCTCCGGCGGCTGCATCGAGGGCGCCGTGGTCGAGGCCGCCGGCGCCGCCATGAAGGACGGCAAGCCCCGCCTGCTCGAGTTCGGCGTCTCCGACGAGGACGCCTGGTCCGTCGGCCTTGCCTGCGGCGGCTCGGTTCAGGTCTACCTGGAAAGGCTGGAGCCGTGACGACCGGTCCGCGCTGCCACGTCCCTCGACAGGCTCGAAACGAAGCCATCTGTCGCGCAGTTCTGCTTCGTCCCGAGCCTGTCGAGGGGCGTGAAGGCGCCGGCGGCCCCGGAGCCCTGCCATGAAGCGCGCTCTGCTCGACCGCCTGCTCGAGGGGCAGCGCGCCAAGCGGCCGCTGGTGCTGGTCACCGACCTGGACACGGGCCGGCAGCTGCTGCTCGACGCCGGCGAAAGCCTGGGCGAGCTGGCTGGCGAGGCCGCCGCCGAGGCCGCCGCGCGCCAGGCCCTGGCCGGTGAGAAGAGCGGCCGGCTGCCCGAGGGTCCGCTGTTCGCCCAGGTCTTCATGCCGCCGCTGCGCCTGGTCGTGGTCGGCGCCGTCCACATCGCCCAGGCGCTGGTGCCCATGGCCCGCCTCGCCGGCTACGCGGTGACGCTGGTCGACCCGCGCCAGGGCTGGGCCAGCCCGGCGCGCTTCCCCGACGTCGAGATCTGCGGCGAGTGGCCCGACGAGGCCCTGGCGACGCTGGCGCCGGACCGGCGCACGGCGATCGTCACCCTGACCCACGATCCCAAGCTCGACGATCCCGCCCTGGTCGCCGCCCTCGGCAGCCCGGCCTTCTACGTCGCCGCGCTCGGCTCGACCCGGACCCACGCCAAGCGGCGCGAGCGCCTGCTCGCGACGGGCCTCGCCGAGGCGGAGATCGCGCGCCTCGCCGCCCCCGCCGGCCTGGCGATCGGCGCCCGGACCCCGGCCGAGATCGCCGTCTCGGTGCTCGCCCAGATGACCGCCGCGCTGCGCGGCGCGCCGCCGCTGGTCAAGGCGCCGGTGCCGGAGGCGGTGCCGGCGCCGGAGGCGGCCGCGTGACCTTCGGCGAGATCCCGCTCGAGGAGGCCGAGGGCGCCCTGCTCGCCCACTCGCTGCGCCAGGGCGGGCTTTCCTTCAAGAAGGGCCGGCGACTGTCGGCCGAGGACGTCGCGGCCCTCCGCGAGGCCGGCCTAGAGCGTGTCGTCGCTGCGCGGCTGGAGCCAGGCGACCTGCACGAGGACGCCGCGGCGGCACGCATCGCCGAGGCCCTGGCCGGGCCCGCCGGGGAGTCGGGGACCAAGATCACCGCCGCCTTCACCGGCCGCTGCAACCTGGTCGCCGAGGCGCGCGGCCTGTTCCTGGTCGACCCCGCGCGGATCGCGGCGGTCAACGCCCTCGACGAGGCGATCACCGTCGCGACCCTGCCGGCCTTCGAGCCGGTCGAGCCGCGCCAGATGCTGGCGACGGTCAAGATCATCCCCTTCGCCGCTCCCGCCGAGGCCGTCGAGCGCGCCGTGGCGCTGCTCGCCGACGGGCGCAACGCCCCCGCCCTGCAGGTCGCCGCCTTCCGGGCGCGCAAGGTCGGGCTGGTGCAGACCGCCCTGCCCGGCACCAAGCCGGCGCTGCTCGACAAGGGCCGCGCCGCGCTCGACGCCCGCCTCGCGGCCCTCGGCTGCCCGCCGGCGCTCGAGCGGCGGGTCGGGCACGCGGCCGACGAGATCGCGGCGGCCGTGGCTGCGCTCAAGGCCGAGGGCTGCCAGCTGCTGCTGGTCTCGGGCGCCTCGGCGATCGTCGACCGCCGCGACGTGGTGCCGGCCGGCATCGAGGCGGCCGGTGGGCGTCTGCTTCACTTCGGCATGCCCGTCGATCCCGGCAACCTGCTGCTGCTCGCCGAGCTCGAGGGTGCGCCGGTGCTCGGCCTGCCGGGCTGCGCGCGCGCGCCGAAGATCAACGGCTTCGACTGGGTGCTGCAGCGCCTGGTCGCCGACCTGGCGGTGACGCCGTCCGACATCGCCGGCCTCGGCGTCGGCGGCCTGCTCAAGGAGATCGGCGGCCGGCCGCTGCCGCGCGCCGAGGCCGTGCGCGGCGCCGAGGAGGCGGCGGAGGCGGCCGGCGAGAGCGGCGCCAAGCGCCAGCCGCGCATCGCCGCCCTGGTGCTCGCCGCCGGGCAGGGCCGGCGCATGGGCGGGCCGAACAAGCTGCTGCTGCCCTACCGCGGCGAGCCGCTGCTGCGCGCCGCGGTCCGCGCCGCCCAAGAGTCCGACGCCGCCGAGGTCCTGGTCGTCACCGGCCACGAGCGGCAGGCGGTCGAGGCGGCGCTCGAGGGCCTCGGCGTCCGCACGCTGCACAATCCCGACTACGCCGAGGGGCTCAGTACCTCGCTCAAGGCCGGGCTCGCCGGCCTGCCGGCCGAGGTCGACGGCGTCGTCGTGCTGCTCGGCGACATGCCGCAAGTCGGCGCCGGCGTCATCGACCGGCTGATCGCCGCCTTCGATCCCCTGGAGGGCCGCGCGATCTGCCAGCCGAGCTGGCACGGCAAGCGCGGCAATCCCGTGCTCTTCGCCCGGCGCTTCTTCGCCGAGGTCCAGGCGCTCGGCGGCGACGTCGGCGCCAAGCCGCTGCTCGCCGACTATCCCGAGCTGGTCTGCGAGGTTCCGGTCGAGGCCGAGGCGGTGCTGAGCGACGTCGACACGCCGGCGGCCTACAGGGCGCTGACGGCGGAGTAGGGACGCGCCGAGCGCGCCCGCGCCAGCGGGCGCAGTCGTGAGGCGGCAGTCGCTACATCCGCCGCGGCACGTGGCGCGCGTACCAGGCGCCGGCGAAGTAGCTGGCGGCGCTGGCGACGAAGACGAAGGGCAGCGGCAGCACCGTCAGGATCAGCGCGAAGACACCGGGCGGCGCGACCTCGGAGAAGTCGCGGTAGGTGACGAACACCGTGGTCATGCCGGCGCGCTGCGACGGCCGGACCGAGCGCAGGAACGGCAGGTTGCCGCTGACGTCGAGCGACATCGAGGCGACCGCCGCGCAGACCAGCAGCAGCGCCGCCAGCGCCGGCGCGAAGGGCATCGCCAGGGCCGCGGCCAGGGTCACCGAGCCGCCGACCAGGAAGGCGCAGACGATGGTCCAGCGCACGCCGCGGCGCTCCACGACCCGGCCGATCACCGGCGCCAGGAACAGCATGCCGTTGCCGGCCGAGACCAGCAGCCCGCCGACCTCGGCGCCCAGCCCCGCCTCGACCGCGAAGACCGGCACGTAGATGAAGTACATCGCCCACCAGGCGCTGCGCGTGAAGGCGATCAGCCAGCCCAGGCGCAGGCGCGGCTGGGCGAAGAAGCGGCGGATGTTGAGGAAGGGGTTCGGCGCCGGGCTGCGCGCCCGCACGATCGCCCGGTCGTCGCTGGCGCGCAGGAACCAGAAATAGCCGAGCAACAGCAGCGCGCAGGCGGCGCTGATCAGGTAGGGTGCCGCGTGGTCGACCCGGGTCCAGAGGAAGACGCCGAGCGCCGGGCCGACGGTCCAGGCGGTCGCGGCGTAGAGCAGGCGGACCGGCTCCATCCGGTTCAGCTCGCGCCGCTTCAGGTAGTCGAGGATGTAGAGGTTGAGGCAGATCGAGAAGCAGGCCGTGCCGAAGACCCGCAGCAGCATGCCCGCGGCCGAGCCGACCAGGGTCTCGCCCGCCAGCAGCAGCGCCGCGGCCAGGCTGGCGATGGCGCCCAGGCTGTAGGTCCAGCGCCGGCTGATCAGGCGGACCAGCAGCGGCACCGAGAAGTTCAGCAGCAGCCCGATCCCGCTGACCACGAAATAGACCAGCGACATGCCCTTGGGGTCGCCGACCAGCGTCAGCACCTGCAGCGGCACGACGCTGGCGATGATCGCGCGGGTCAGGGACTCCAGGGAGAACAGCAGCGCGAAGGAGGTCGCGCCGGGCGCGCCAGCGGCCTGCAGCCAGATCGGATGACGGACGTTCAACGCCACGCGCTGACACCCAGCCCGGCTCCGGCCGACCCGGCGCCCCTGCCTCCTCCTATAGGCGGCTTCCCGCCGGCGGCGTCATGCAAAAGCGGCATGGCCCGCCCCGTGCCGCCGCCTATGTGCCGACGCCCTGCGCGCCGCCGCCTACTTGCCGACGCTACTCACCGAGGCCGCCGGGATCGGCGAGGAAGCGGGTCATGCTCGCCGCCGCCTCCGGGAAGTCGAGCAGGTCGACGTGCTGACCCTGCTCGATGCCCAGCAGCCGCTTCGGCGGCCGCGCGGCGTCGAGCAGGCGCTCGGACATCTCGTAGGGCACGACGCGGTCGAGCCGGCCGTGGACGATCAGCAGGGGCGCCTCCAGCCGGCCGATGCGCGCCAGGCTGTGGAAGCGGTCGCGCACCAGCCAGCGCGCCGGCACGTACCAGTAGTGCTGCTGGGCGGTCTCCGCGATCGAGGTGAAGGGCGCCTCCAGGGCGACGCCGGCGACGGGGCTGCCGGCGGCGGCCTCCGAGGCCGCGACCTGCGTCGCCACGCCGCTGCCCAGCGACTCGCCGTAGAGCCGCCAGCGCGCCGGCCCGATGCCCTGTGCCTCCAGCCAGCGCAACGCGCTGGCGGCGTCGACCAGCAGGCCCGCCTCGCTCGGCGCTCCCGGATTGCCGGCGTAGCCGCGGTACTCGACCAGCAGCAGCCCCTGCCCGGCCGGCAGGACCTGCAGCATCTTGGCGGCGCGGCCGGCGGCGTTGCCGCCGTTGCCGTGGAAGTAGACGACGACCGCGGCACCGGTCTCGGCCGGCGGCAGCCAGAGGTGGCGCAGGCTGAGGCCGTCGGCGGTCAGCGTTTCGATCAGCTCGAAGGGCGCCAGCTCCGCCAGCCGGGCCGGGTCGAGCGGCTCGGTCCAGGGCTGGTAGAGCAGGTCGCGCTGCTTGACGAACAGCAGGAGGCAGACGGCGAGATAGAGGGTCGCCAGGAGGATGACGGACCAGCCCAGCGGCCCCACGATGCGGCGTCCCCCGGCGCGGCTCAGTTCGACGGCTCGCGGCCGGTGAAGAAGCGCTCCAGCAGGGAGCCCTCGCCGCCCGGCTGCGGCTTGATGCGCGGGCCGGCCGCGCCGCCGGCCTCGCCGCTCGCGGGAACCGGCAGCGGGGCGCTCGCCGGGGCCTCGTCCGAGGCGACGGGCGAGGCGGCCTGCCCCGAGGGAGCGGGCGCGACGCGGGGCACGCGCGGGGCCAGGGGCGCCTGCGGGGCGGCGATCTTCGGCCCGCTCGCCGGCCGGGCGATCGCCGGCTTGTCGAGCGCCGGCGGGGCCACGGCCGGCGCCGCCGGCCGTTCGGCGGCCTCGCCTTCGGTGGCGGCGGCCTGCCCGGCGTTCGCGTCGCGCCCCGTGTCAGAGGCGGCCTCTTCGCTCACGGCCATCCCCGGCAGCGCCGTCGGGGGCGGGCCTTCGGTCCCAGCCGCGCAGGCGGCCAGCGGCAGAAGCAGGCCCGCGGCCAGGGCACGCAGGCGGCGGACGCGCGGCAAGGCTGAGGAGTTCGACAAGATCTCTTCCCTTTCTCGCCGGAGGGGCCCGGCAGGCAGGAGGCGCCCGGCACAGTATGACGGCGGGCGGGCGCGCCTCAAGCGGCGGCGCCCGCGCGACACCGCCACGGCAGCCTCAGGGCCGCCAGGCGGTCTGCTCCCTGCGCGTGGCCGGCGCCTGGACCAGCGGCGGCCCGCCGATCTCGCGGATCAGCTTCATTCGGATCGCGCGGGCGAAGTCGCGATAGTCGGTTGCGCTGATCAGGAAGGCGCCCGAGCCGCCGATGACGTTGTCGCGGTAGTAGGCGTCGACGCCGGGGTCTTCGTTCAGGATCGCCAGACCGTTGATCGTGATGCCGGCGGCGACCGCGGCGTCGCGCAGCTCCGGAGTCTGCACGCCCTGGTTGGTCCGGCCGTCGCCCGAGACGTCGATGGTCCGACGCTTGCCTTGGTAGCCGTTACTCTCGAGCAGCAGCTGGGAGAAGCCGATGGCGTTGCCGATCGCGGTCGAGCCGCCGGTGACGTAGCGCGGCGCCGCGTCGAGGTCGGCGGCGAACTCGGCGGCGCTGGCGCCGTCGTAGATCAGGGTCCACTCGACAGCCTTGATCTGGCGGTCGCGCCCGGACCACTGGACCAGGGTGACGGCGATGCCGAGGTCGCCGGCGGCGCGCACCGCGCCCTGGACCTCGGGATCGCGGAAGGCCGCCGAGAGGCCCCGCATCTGCAGGTCGAATTCCCAGGAGGTCACGCTGGAGGAACCGTCGACCGCCAGCACCAGCTCCAGCTCGACGGCCGTCGCCGCCCGCGCAGCGGCGGGCGGGCCGGCTGCGGCGGCGAGAAGGACGAGCAGCGCCAGAACCTGTCTCACGGCCCCGACTATAGGACAGGCGGGCCGCCCTGGCAGCCTCACGAATCCGGGAGGATCGGCCCTCCCGGTTCCGCGCGCCGCCTTGTATCTCTCAGTTGCCGGCCGGCAGGGAGCCGGCGAGGGGATCGCCTGGAGGTGCATCTGCTGCCGTCAGGCGAGGCCGTGCTCGAGGCCATCGGTCGGAGCCGCCCGCTCATGGAGGGGCGACGCGCCGGCGTGCGCCACAACGATGACATCATCTTCTGCGAGAAGATGCTTGAGCTGAGTCGCTCGGGCTGGCCGTCCAGGAGACCCATCCGAGGGACGGCGGCGGGAGCCGGGACATGCCACGCACCCTTCTGCTTCTCTGCCTCGCACTCCTCCTCAGCGATGGCGGGCCCTTGCAGGCGCTCGCGGCTACGCCCCAGCTCGCGCAGGCCGAGCGGAAGGTGCTGCCGGAGGACGCGTCGCCTGCGGCCGGGCGGCTGGAGGTGACGGCGCGCTGCGATCCGCTGCGCCCCGGCGAGAGCGTCGCGCACTTCAGCTGGTCGCCCGTCCCCGGCCCTGAGCACCGGCAGCGGCTCGACGTGACCGGCTTGCGCACCGGGTTTGCCGACGGCGACTTCGAGACCATCGCCGAGCTTCCCGCCTCACAGCAGAGCGTCGAGTGGCGCCGCGCGGAAGCGGGGATCAACTACTACTGGCGGGTCCTGACGCTGACCGACGCCGGCTGGGTGCCGAGCCCGGTCGCCCGATTCGAGGCGCCGACCTGCCCGGTCGACTACGAGCGGCCCCAAGACGAGAGACCCGAAGGTGCCGTCCCCCAACAGCCGAAGCAGCAGTAGTCGAGGCGGGGGAGCGGCCTGACAGGAGGTCGGAGATGGTCATGCCGTTGCGCGCGTCCGGTCGTTGCTTTGGCCTGCTCCTGGCGATCGCTGCGGCAAGCGTGTCGCTTTGCCTGAAGGCGGCGGAGCCGGCGGCCCAGGTGACGATCACCGATATCAACCCGGACCAGTCGACCCTGGACCCCAGCGACCCGGACGGCGCGAGCGGCGGCCGGGTGAACGGCCTCGCCGCCGTGCCCGGGAGCCCGAACGTCTACTACGCCGCGAGCGAGTGGGGTGGCCTCTACAAGACAGAGGACTTCCTGACCGCCGGCGGCCGGTGGTTCCGGCTCGAGGCGCACCTGCCGATGGCGACCTGGGACGTCGAGGTCGATCCCTCCGCGACCGGCCGCGTCTACGCGACCTCGTTCTTCGACGGCCGCGCCGACAGCCTGGCCGGCATCAACGTCAGCAACGATGCCGGCACGAGCTGGAGCAAGCCTGCGACCGCGACCCCGCCGGACGACGCCTCCTTCTGCAGCGCCGCCCGCCGCTCGCAGCCCTCGGCCTTCGGCATCGCCGTCGACCCGGAGCGGAGCGCCAACGTCTACATCGGCACGAACTGCGGTCTGGCGATCAGCAACGATGCCGGCGCGACCTGGAGCTTCGTCGACCCGACGCCGGACGACCCGGCGACCAACGTCTGGGACGTCGTCGTGCATCACCGCGGCACCATCGACCTGTGCGGCGACGACGGCCACGCCCGCTCGACCGACGGCGGCGCTTCCTGGACGCTCGGCAGCGGCCTGCCGTCCGGCCGCTGCTCGATCGCTGCCTCGCCGCACGAAGCCGAGGTGGTCTTCGCGGCGGTCGGGACCAACGCCTACGAGACGGACGACGGCGGCGGCGGCTGGACCAACCTCGGGACGCCCGACTCGCGGCGTCAGGGGCGCATTCCCTTCGTTGAGACCAACGAACGCGGCGCGCGCAGCTTCGACCTCTGGTACGGCGATGTCCGACTCTACCGGGCCGGCTGCACCAGCGGCGGGGGCGGCCTGCGCTGCCCCATGGCGGTGACCGGGGCGCCGCAGCCGGCGCCGCCCGCCGGCTGGGCCGGCCCCTTCACCCGCTCGGTCGGCGGCCATGACGACGTCGCCGCCATCGTCTTCGACCCCGAGACCGAAACGAATGCCTGCCCGACGCTCTTTTCGTCCGACGGCGGGGTCTACTTCAATACGGGCAGGGAGGCGCCGCGCTGCCATACGCCGGCCTGGGAGCAGCCGGCGGCGACGCCGCACGCCATGTGGTTCTGGGGCTTCTCCGGAGCCGAGCAGCCGGGCCTGCCGAACTTCGATCTCTACGCCGGGGCGCAGGACGTCGGCACCTTCGCGACCACCGACGCCGGCGCCGCCAGCCCGAGCTGGGTCAATCGCGAATGCTGCGATTCCTTCGACGACGCGGCCTCGGCGACGCAGATCCTCTACAGCTTCTGCTGTCTCGGCGGCAGCGGGCGGTCGACCGTGCTCCGGCGGCGCGGCCAGGGCATGGCCGGCGGCGGCAGCTTGCCGAACGCCTCCTATCCCGCCGACGGCCTGCTGCCGGGCTTCAGGTTCCCGGACATCGTCGACCGCTTCGGCGCGACCGGGCACGTGCTGCTGACGCGCGACTGCTCGCCGGGGGTGAACGGCTGCCCGGGCGCCAACGGCGGCGACGGCGGCGTTTACGTCACCAACGACACCAGCGTCGATCCGATCGCCTGGACCGAGCTCGGCGACGCGACCGAGCCGCCTAGCAACGCCAGCTGCGCCGTCAAGGCCGGCACGGCGGGCGGCGTTCCGACCTTCTACGTGCAGGTCGGCGGCTGCGACGGCCGTAGCGCCGACGCGCTCTGGAAGTACGTCGGCACCGACCCCGGGGGTACCTGGCAGCGGATCGACATGAACCTGCCGGACGGCGGCGGCGTCGGCATCTTCGACGTGGATCCCGGCAATCCCGACCGCCTCTATGCCTCGAACCTGACGCCGGGCGGCGTCGCCATGGTGCGTTCGCTCGACGGCGGCATCACCTGGGAGGCGGACCCGCAGCTCGACGAGCTGATGACCGGCGGCGGCCTGTTCCTCTACCGGAACACGCGCGGGCCGACCGTCTTCACCGGCCTGCTCGGCTACCCGCAGCCGACCTTCGTCGAGTTCGATCCCGCAGACGCCAACGTGATCGTCGGGGGCGGCGCCGATTCCGGCGTCTTCATCAGCACCGACGGCGGCTTCTCCTGGACGCTACTCAGCGACCCCTTCACACCCGTCGCCTCGGGCATCCCGCACATCCCGAGGCCGCGCTTCGCAGTCTTCGACCACGAGCCGAGCGACCACATCTCGCTCTACGTCGGCACTCAGGGCAAGGGCGCCCTGCGCATCCGCTACGAGCCGCCGAAGCCGCGTTTCGAGTACGCGGCGAAGGTCGTCTGCGGCGCCCAGGACGACCCCGCCGACATGCGCCTCGCCCGCGGCTTCTACGCGACGACGATCAACATCCACAGCCCCGGGAAGCGCAGCAACCGGATCTTCAAGAAGCTTGCGCTGAGCTATCCGCCCGAGCAGCAGAGGCCGGGCGAGATCCTGCCGGTCGGCCGCGACACCCTGCACTACGACGAGGCGCTGAAGACCGACTGCAGCGAGCTGAAGCGGCTGTTCCCCGAGGGCTTCCCTGCGCCCTACATCGAGGGCTTCCTGGTCATCCAGAGCACCGAGAGCCTGGACGTGACGGCCGTCTACACGACGGCCACCATCCGCGACGGCAAGGCCGAACTGCACAGCAGCATCGACGTCGAGCAGGTCGACGAACGGAACCTCGCCGTCGATCTTAGGGTGCGCAAGGTGGCGGATGTCTTCCCCTTCCCGATCACCGACAACTTCGTGATCTACGCTGTGCTCTACGAGGTCACCGTCGGCAACGGCGGCGTCCAGGTCGCGACCGACGTGCGCGCCGAGGACGAGCTGCTGCTACAGGCGACCAACGCGGTCGGGCTGCCGGTCGTCCTGGCGACGCCGATCGACCTGCCGCCGGGCGGCCAGATCCTGAACATCCTCCACGCGCCGCCGGAGGCCTCGTTCCAGCTGCGGCTCGGGGATCTGGACCCCGGCGACACGCTGACGGCGCGTTTCTGGGTGCTGGCGGCGGTCTATCGCACGGGCAGCCCGGCGAGCGCCTTCCTGCGCAACACCATCGCGGTCGACAGCGACGAGGCGGAGATGACGCCGGCGAACAACCAGACGACGATCGAGACCCAGCTGCTGCCCTGAACCCAGGCGGCCGCCGCGCTGCCGGCGGCCGGGAGGACCTCATGGATCCGAGACGCTTCCCCCTTCTCGCCGCGCCCGCTGCCCTCCTGCTCGCGGCGCTCCTCGCCCCGGCGCCAGCGGCGGGTCAGGATCGCGCGCCGAAGCCGTCGCCCGAGGCCCGGCAGGAGACCCACGACTGCGCCGGCCTCGCCGCCCCGGCGGTCGAGAAGTCGAGGGCGGAGGTCGAGCGCAGGAAGCCGGCCGAGGTTCAGGCGCGGCTGCCCGAGCTGCTGGCACGCTTCGCGGCGCAGCCGGAGCTCGAATCGGCGCTCGGCTGCCTGATGCGGCGCCAGCCCAGGGGCTAGCCTGGATTCCTCATACTGGAAGGGGTCGTCACGTGGGTTATCGGCGGACAGGCAAGGAGAAGCG
>NZ_JBBDQW010000059.1:4884-26817 GCF_040905785.1 Tistlia sp. | reverse complement strand
CGAGCGCGCGGGCGATGCCGATGCGCTGGCGCTGGCCGCCGGAGAACTCGTGGGGATAGCGCTCGGCGGCGCTGGGGTCGAGGCCGACCAGGCCGAGCAGCTCCTTGGCGCGGGCCAGGGCCTCGGTCTCCGGGACGCCGTTGGCGAGCGGTCCCTGGGCGACGATGCGGCCGACCTTCTGGCGCGGATTCAGCGAGGCGTAGGGGTCCTGGAAGACCATCTGGATGTGCCGGCGCTGGGCGCGCAGCGCCTCGCCCTTGAGCGTGGCGAAGTCGAGCTCGCGGAAGCGGATGTGGCCACCGTCGGTGTCGAGCAGGCGCACCAGGCAGCGGCCGACGGTGGACTTGCCGGAGCCGCTCTCGCCGACCAGGCCCAGGGTCTCGCCGCGCCGGATCTCGAAGCTGACGTCCTTGGCCGCGGCGACCTCGCGCTTCCTGACGAAGAGGCCGCGCGAGGTGACGTAGGTCTTGTTGAGGCCCTCGACGTTGAGCAGGATCTCGCCGGTCGGGGCCGGCCGCTCGGGCGGCGCAAACTGCGGCACCGCGCCGATCAGGCGGCGGGTGTAGGGGTGCTGCGGGTCATTCAGCACCTCGGCCGCCGGCCCCAGCTCGACGATCCGGCCGGTCTGCATGACCGCGACCCGGTCGGCGATCTCGGCGACCACGCCGAAGTCGTGGGTGATGAACATGACACCCATGTTGCGCGAGGCCTGGAGCGAGCGGATCAGCTCCAGGATCTGCGCCTGGGTGGTGACGTCGAGCGCGGTGGTCGGCTCGTCGGCGATCAGCATGGCCGGCTCCAGCGCCAGCGCCATGGCGATCATGACCCGCTGGCGCTGGCCGCCCGACAGGCGGAAGGGATAGCTCTCGATCAGCAGCTCGGGATCGGGCAGGCCGACGTCGTCGAGCAGCTTGAGGATCAGGCGCCGCCGCTCTCGCCGGTCGATCCGGCCGTGGGCGTCGAAGACCTCGCCGATCTGCCGGCCGACGGTCATCAGCGGGTTGAGCGCCGTCATCGGCTCCTGGAAGATCATGCCGACGCGTGCGCCGCGCAGCCGGCGCAGCTCGGCCTCGCTCTCGCCGAGCAGGTCCTGGCCCTCGAAGCGGATGCGCCCGGCGACCGGCCGGACGTGGGGCTGCGGCAGCAGGCCCATGATCGCGTTGGCGGTCATCGACTTGCCCGAGCCGGACTCGCCGACGACGCAGAGGATCTCGTTGCGGTCGAGCACGAAGGAGATGTCCTCGACGGCGTAGGGGCGCTCGGCGCCGTCGGGCAGCGCGATGGTCAGGCCCTCGACCTCGAGCAGCCGGTGGTCCTGCGCCTCGCCCTCGCGAACCTTCCTGGCCATGGCTCAGCGCCCCTTGCGCGCGAGGCGCGGGTTGAGCGCGTCGTTCAGCCCCTCGCCGACGAGGTTGAGCGCCAGCACGGTCAGCAGGATCGCGATGCCGGGGAAGACGCTCAGCCACCAGGCCTGGCGGATCACCGTGCGCGCCGCGCCGATCATGTAGCCCCAGGACATGGTGTTGGGGTCGCCCAGGCCGAGGAAGGACAGCGCCGACTCCAGCAGGATCGCCGTGGCGACCATCAGCGAGGCCATGACGATGATCGGCGACAGCGTGTTCGGCAGGATCTGGCGGAAGATGATCTGGCTGTTCTTCTGGCCGACGACCCTGGCCGCCTGCACGAACTCGCGGCTGCGCAGGCTGAGGAACTCGCCGCGCACCAGGCGCGCGACCGGCGGCCAGGAGACCACGCCGATGGCGATGATCACCGATTCCGTCGAAGGCTGCAGGATCGCGACCAGGACGATGGCCAGGGCGAAGTTGGGGATGGTCTGGAAGAACTCGGTGAAGCGCATCAGGGCGTCGTCGACCAGGCCACCGTAGTAGCCGGCGACGGCGCCCAGGGTGACGCCGATCGAGAGGGCGACGACGGTCGAGACGATGCCGACCAGCAGCGAGACCTGGCTGCCGTAGACCAGGCCGGCACCGATGTCGCGGCCCAGGGTGTCGGTCCCGAACCAGAAGCCGTCGACCTCGAGCGGCGGCAGGAAGGGCCGCTGCACCATGCGCCAGGGATCCTGCGGGTAGAGCAGCGGCGCGAAGATCGCCAGCAACACGACCGCGAGCAGGATCAGCAGGCCGACCAGCGAGCCGCGATTGCGCAGGAAACGCTTCCAGAAGTCTCTTGCCGCACCGGGCTGCATTCTTCTCTCCCGGCTACTTCAGCTCGATCCGGGGATCGATGAAGGTGTAGACCACGTCGGTGATCAGGTTGAACAGCAGGACCATTGCCGACGACACGAAGAAGATGCCGAGCAGCAGGTTGTAGTCGCGCTGGAACAGCGCCTCGTACATCAGCCGCCCGATGCCCGGCCAGGCGAAGACCGTCTCGGTCAGCACGGCGCCGCCGACGATCTGGCCGGCCTGGATGCCGGCCAGGGTGATCACCGGCAGCACGGCGTTGCGCAGCACGTGGACCCGAGTGATGCGCGCCGGATGCACGCCCTTGGCCCGCGCGGTCTTGACGAAGTCCATGTCGGCGACCTCGAGCATCGAGGAGCGGGTCAGCCGCGCGTAGACCGCCATGAAGAAAAGGCCGAGCGTCATCGCCGGCAGCACCAGGTGCGCGGCGACGTCGCCGACGTAGGCCAGGCCGGTCAGGTTCGCCCCGATGCTCTCCATGCCGTAGGCCGGCAGCCAGCCGAGCACGACGGAGAACAGCAGGATCGACATCAGCGCCATCCAGAACAGGGGCGTCGCGTAGAACAGCAGCGCCAGGGAGGTCACCGCCGTGTCGGTGATGCTGCCGACCCGGCTGGCCGCGATCGCCCCGAACAGCAGGCCGAGCAGCAGCGAGATGAAGAAGGCGGTGCCGGTCAGCAGCAGGGTCGCCGGCAGCCGGTCGAGGATCAGCGTCGTGACCGACTCGTTCTGCCGGTAGGAGTAGCCGAGGTCGAGGGTCACAACGCCGCCGACGTAGATCGCCAGCTGCTCGTGCAGCGGCTTGTTCAGGCCGAACTGCTCCTGCAGCTGCGCGATGAACTTCTCGTCCGCGGCACCGGCCTCGCCGGCCATGACCTGGGCCGGATCGCCCGGCGCTGCGCGGATCAGGAAGAAGTTCAGGATGACGATGGCGAGCAGCACCACCACCGCCTTGAACAGCCGCCTGACGATGAAGCCGAGTTTCTGCATCGGTTCGCTTGTCGGGGTTCGCTTGGCTGGGTTCAGCTTGTCGCGGGCAGGAAGGGGCGAGGCCGCCGGCCCCGCCCCTGTCGAGCCTAGCCGATTCGGCTCAGCGGTCGAGCCAGGTGTCGACCAGACCGTCGTTCACGCCGATCGCCGTGTTGACGAGGTTCTTCACGTCGCAGCGATGGATCGTCGGGAACTCGATCTCGAGCAGCCAGGCCACCGGCACGTCCTCGACGATGATCTTCTGGACCTCGTCGTAGAGCTTGGCGCGCTCGGTGTCCGGGAAGGCGACAGCCGCCTTCTGGAACAGCTCGTCGACCTCGGGATTCTCGTAGCCCTGGACGTTGTTCCACTGCGAGCCCTTGGCGATGTTGGTCGAGAGGTAGTTGCGCGCCACGCCGAGCGCCGGGTCGCCGTACTGGTAGAGGTAGGTGAAGGCCATGTCGTAGTCCCACTCGGCCAACTTCTGGTTCCAGCCGGCGACGTCGGTGGCGACCACCTCGACCTCGATGCCGACCTCCTCGAGGTTCTGCTTCACGGCTTCGGCCCAGCGCTGCCAGGTCTCGCCGTAGGGCAGCGGCAGCAGGCGGATCGGCGTGCCGTCGTAGTCCATCTCCTCGAGCAGGGCCTTGGCCTTCTCGGGATCGTGCGGATACTGCGGCACGTCATCGCTGTAGAAGCGGGTCTTGGAGCTGGCCGGGCCGGTCGGCACCGTGCCCAGGCCGTTCCAGATCACGTCGCGGGCGAACTCGCGGTCGAGCGCGAACATGATCGCCTGCCGGAAGCGCTTGTCCTGCAGCGGGCCGTTGCGGTTGTTGAGCCACATCCAGGCGTGCGGCGCGAAGTACTCCCACCCCTTGCCGGTGACGCAGCTGTTGTCGAGGTCGACCAGGCGCTGCACGTCGAAGTTCTCGACCGAGCCGCCGGGCAGCACGTCGACCTTGCCGGTCTCGTAGGCGACCGAGCGCGAGGCCGCGTCGGGGATCACCTGCCAGTAGACCTCGTCCAGGTAGGGCTGGCCCTCGACGTGGTAGTCCTCGTTCTTGACGAGGTGGATGTAGGAACCCTTCTCCCACTCCTCGAACTTGAACGGGCCGGTGCCGATCGGCGTGGCGTTGGCCGGGTTGTTCTTGAAGTCGGTGCCTTCGTAGATGTGCTTCGGCACCATCGGCATGGTGCCGACCTCGAAGATGCCGAGGAAGGGGCCGAAGGGCTGCTTCAGGGTGAAGCGGACCGTGTGGTCGTCGACCGCCTCGATCGTCTCGACGTGCTCCAGGCTGACGCGCAGGCGCGGATGGGTCTCGCGCAGGAAGACGTCGGCCGAGAACACCACGTCGGCGGCGGTGAAGGGCTCGCCGTCGTGCCAGGTGACGCCTTCCTTCAGCTTGAAGGTGTAGACGGTGCCGTCGTCGCTGACCTCCCAGGAGGTCGCCAGGCTCGGCATGGGGTCGAGCTCGTGGTCGTAGCGCAGCAGGCTCTCGTAGATGTTGCCGGCGACCATCTGCGTCGGGCCGTTCTGCACGATGCCGAGCATCAGGCTGGGCGGCTCGGGCTGGATCACGATGTTGAGGGTGCCGCCCTGCTTCGGCTCCTGGGCCGTGGCCGGGCCGGCGACTGCCAGGATGGCCCCTCCCAGCACCAGGCTGGCCAGCAAGGCCCGTCGCGTGGTCTTCAACATGTTTCTCGTCTCCCCGTTCAAGTCGGTTTTCCTTGGTTGCGGCCGCCGTCCGGCGCTCACGCGTCGTAGCCGGGGCAGCGGCGCTCGACCAGGCGGCGGAAGGCCGCCCACTCGCGATCGACCGTCTCGCCGCGCTCCATGGCGTCGTAGGCGGCCGCGTACTGCCCCGCGGTCTTCGTCGAGACCGTCTCGGGCGGGTGGACCAGCGGCGCGCCGCTGGCCTGCAGGCGCAGCTGCGCCTCGCAGGATCGCTCCAGATTGTGCATCAGCTTCCAGGCCTCGGCGACGCTGCGCCCGACGGTCATCAGGCCGTGGTTGCGCAGGACCATCGCCGGCTTGTCGCCCAAGTCGGCGGCCAGCCGCTCGCGCTCCTCGAGGTCCAGGGCGATGGCCTCGTAGCCGTGGTAGGCGAGGCGGCCGTGGAATTGCAGGGACCACTGGTTCAGCGGCAGCAGGCCGTCGCGCTGGCACGAGACGGCGACGCCGGCCGGCGTATGGGTGTGCAGCACGCAGACGGCATCGGGCCGCGCGGCGTGAACGGCGCTGTGGATGGTGAAGCCGGCCGGGTTGATGCCGCGCCCGGTCGGGTCATCGAGGATGCGGCCGTCCAGGTCCACCGTGACCAGGCTGCCGGCCGTCACCTCCTCGAAGCGCTCGCCGTAGGCATTGATCAGGAAGCGCTCCTGCGGCAGGCGCGCCGAGATATGCGTGAAGATCGAATCGTCGAGCCCGTGCAGCGCGACCAGCCGGTAGGCCGCCGCCAGTTCGCAGCGCAGCCGACGCTCGGCGTCGGCGGAGGTGGATTCGTCCAGAATCGGCGCGCTCGCCGCGACGGTCATCCCGTACCCTGTCCTAGCCCTGTCATTGGCAGCGGATCCTTGCCCGCCGCCTTGTTGCCAGAAGACTGCCACAGGCGCGCCGCTCCCGACAACCGCCGAACTGTCGACAATCGACAATGCGGACTCTAGTCTGCTCCCAAACCAGGGAGCCGACGCCGAGGGCCCGGCGGCAGCGCGAGCCCGGCGGCGGAGTCGGAAAGGCGCGAGCGGCGTGACGGGTGTGGCGTGACGGAACAGGCGGGCAAGGCATTCGCGACGCTACGCTCCGCCGACCTGGTCAACCAGGTCGGCGAGAGCCTGGTCCAGGCCATCGTCGAGGGCCGCCTGGCACCCGGCCAGCGGCTGGTCGAGGCCGAGCTGGCGCGCCAGATGGGCATCAGCCGCGCGCCCCTGCGCGAGGCCGCGCGGCGGCTCGAGCAGCGCGGCCTGCTGGTCGCCCACCCGCGGCGCGGCTTCTTCGTGCGCGAGCTCAGCCTCGGCGAGGTCGACGACCTCTACGCCGTGCGCATCATGGCCGAGAGCTGCGCGGCCCGCCTGACCGCCGAGCGCGCCGGCCGCGCCGGCCTGGACGAGCTGGCGCGGCGCATCGAGGAGATGCGCCGCCTGGCCCGGGCGGGCAAGGAGGCGGCGCTGGTCGAGGCCGACCTGCAGTTCCACCGCGCGCTCAGCGTGCTCTCCGGCAACCGCCGCCTGCTGCGGCTCTACGACGACATGGCCATCGACGTGCGCATGGTGATCGCCATGATCGACCATCTCTACGACGATCCCCTGGTCATCGCCGAGACCCACACGCCGATCCTAGAGGCGCTCGAGGGCGGCGATCCGCGGATCATCACCGAGGCGGTCGAGTACCACATCGGCGTCGCCTGGACCGAGGTGCGCCGCTTCTTCGCGGAGCGACCGCCCGGCGGCAGCGCCCGAGAGCCCGCCGCGGATTCCCCGGCGCCCGCCCCTGCCCGACAGAGCTGAAGGAAGGTCCCGATGAAGGTCGTCTTCTCCCCGGAGCACGCGCGCCACGAGCCGCAGTTCTTCCTGGTCCGCGGCCAGCCGAAGCCGAGCGCCGAGCAGCCGGAGCGCGCCGAGCGCCTGCACGCCGCCGTGTCCGCGCGCGGCGACCAGCTGCTGGCGCCGGCCGGGCTCGGCCCGGGGCCGCGCGCGGCGATCCACACGCCCGACTACCTGCGCTTCCTGGAGGAGGCCTGGGACGCCTGGCAGGCGCTGGGCGACAGCGGCGGCGAGATCATCGCCAACGTCCACCCGGCGCGCGGCCACGCCAGCTACCCGCGCGCCATCGTCGGGCGGGCCGGCTGGCACATGGCCGACACCGCCTGCCCGATCGGCCCCGGCACCTTCGCCGCCGCCTGCGCCGCGGCCGACGTCGCGGCGACCGGCGCCGAGCTGCTGCTCGACGGCGAGCGCCAGGCCTACGCCTTGTGCCGGCCGCCGGGCCACCACGCCTACGCCGACATGGCCGGCGGCTTCTGCTTCCTGAACAATGCGGCGATCGCCGCGCAGCAGCTGCGCCGGGCCCATCAGCGGGTCGCGATCCTCGACGTCGACGTCCACCACGGCAACGGCACCCAGGGCGTCTTCTACGAGCGCGCCGACGTGCTGACGGTCTCGCTGCACGCCGACCCGCGGGACTTCTACCCCTTCTTCTGGGGCCACGAGTCCGAGCGCGGGGCCGGCGCGGGCCTGGGCTACAACCTCAACCTGCCGCTCCCGATCGGCACCGGCGACGACGACTGGCTGGTCGCCCTGGAGCAGGCCTTCGCCACGATCCGCGCCTTCGCGCCCGGTGCCCTGGTCGTGGCCCTGGGGCTCGACGCCTTCGAGGGCGACCCGCTGAAGGCGCTGGCGATCACGACGCCCGGCTTCGCCCGGATCGGCGGCGCCATCGCCCGCCTCGGCCTGCCGACCCTGCTGGTCCAGGAGGGCGGCTACCTGGCGCCCGAGCTGGCCGACAACCTGGTCAGCTTCCTCGAAGGCTTCGAGGGTGGGCGTTAGCGGCGAGCCGCTACGCCACGGACTTGCGGAAGTAGGCCCGCTCGAAGCCCTTCTCGCTGGCCCAGCGGTAGAGCTCCCAGCCGAGGTGGCGGTAGATCGCCAGGTTCTCGGTCATGGACTTGTGGGTGTAGAGCTGCAGCTCCTGGTAGCCGAGGCGCCGCGCCTCGGACTCGGCGAAGGCCAGCAGTCGCCGCGCCAGCCCCTGGCCCCGACCCGCCGCCGCGACCGCCAGGTTGTCGACGAGCAGGAAGTCCGGCTGCGGCTCCAGCACCAGCAGGGCCAGCGGCGCCCCCTCTGGCCCGGGCACGACCCAGGCCTGGCCGGCGGCGATGCGCGCGGCGTAGTCGTCGTCCATCGGCCCCGGCCGACGGCCCATGCGCGGGACGTAGACGGCATAGGCGGCCTCGACCAGCGCCTCGATGGCGGCCAGGTCTTCGGGCCCGGCTTGCCGAATCTGCTCCATGGCCGGAGCATAGCGCGCCGCCACCGCCCCGAGGGAGTCCCGCCATGGCCGAGATCACCGTCCGCCCGCCCGAAGACCGGGACTTCGAGGCCTGGTCCGGCCTGTTCCGCGGCTACATGGCCTTCTATCAGGTGCCGGAGAACGCCACGACGGTGGCCACGGTCTGGTCCTGGATCCACGACCCGCAGCACCTCATGCAAGCCCTGGTCGCCGTCGACTCCGAGGATCGCCCGGTCGGGCTCGCCCACTTCCACGCCATGCCGCGCAGCCTGGGCGGAAACACGGTCTGCTATCTCAGCGACCTCTTCACCGATCCCGAGCGCCGGGGCCAGGGCATCGGGCGCCGGCTGATCGACACGGTGATCGAGCGCTGCCGCGCGGAGGGCTGGGCCAATCTTCGCTGGCTCACCCAGGAGTTCAACTACGACGGCCGCAGGCTCTACGACAGCTACGCGCGCCGGAGCGACTTCATCCTCTATGCCGTCCCGGTGGTGCCGGCCGGCGGCTGAGCGGCAGCCAGACAAGGGAGGCGACCAGGGCCGCCGCCGGCACCGTCGCCAGGGCGACCAGCCCCGCCGCGAAGCCGCCGCTCGCCGAGAGAATCGTCGCCAGGGCCGCCGGGCCCAGGATGAAGCCGCAGAAGGTCAGGATCGCCGCGCCCGCCGAGGCCTCGCCGACACGCCCCGCCGGCGCCCGCTCGGCGACCTCGGCCAGATGCACGCCGTTCCAGCCGGCGACCGCGGCCCCGGCGAAGCAGCCGAGCCCGAGCAGGGCCCAGCGCGGCCAGTCGGGCTCGGCCAGGGCGAAGGCCAGCATGGCGAAGACCGAACCGACGGCGGCGAGCCGGATCACCGCGACGCCCGAGCCGAGGCGGTCGGCGAGCCAGCCGAGCAGCAGGCGCCCGGCGACGCCGCCGGCCTGCATGGCGGCGAAGGTCGCGCCGGCGATGCGCAGGTCGACCTGCAGCCCGGCGACCAGGTAGGTCACCAGGAAGGCGTTGAGCGTGCCCTGACAGAGCCCCAGGCCGCCACCGATGCAGGCCAGCGGGAACAGGTCCCGCCCGCCGCGCAGCGCCTGCAGCGGCAGCTTCAGGTTGCGCAGGGTCAGGAAGACCGAGACGCCCCGCCGCGCATGGGGGTCGCGCCCGGCGTCGGCGCGGGCGCGGAACGGCTGGGCGAGCAGCACGGCGGCCAGCAGCACCGCCAGGGCGACCGCCACGGCGGCGTCCCAGCCGGCGCGCTCGGCGATCGGCGGCAGCAGGATGCCGGCCGCGACGCCGCCGGCCGGCACGCCGGCCTGCTTGAGCGAGAACATGAGCGAGCGGTGGCGCCGCGGCGCGAAGCGCTGCAGGACCTCGCCGCCGGCCGGGGTCGAGGGGCCGTAGGCGATGCCCATCAGGACGGCGGCGGCGATCGGCGCGAACCAGAAGGGTAGCCACAGCAGGGCGGCGCCGGCGCCGCCGATGACCAGCCCGGCCTGCACCGCGCGCACCGGGCCGAGGCCGCGCACGAAGGGACTGCTGGCCGACAGGCAGAAGATCGCGCTGGCCATGGTCCCGGCCATCAGGTAGCCGATCGCGCTCTCCGGCCAGCCGTAGCGTCCCGCCAGCATCGGCGCCAGCACCGGCAGCAGCTGCAGCAGGAAAGCCGCCGCGATCTGCAGCAGGACGATCGCGGCGAGCGGGCCGGCCCAGCCGCCCCCGGTCGCCGCGCGGGTCGGATCAGTCACGCCCCGCTACCGTCCGGCCAATGTTGTTTTCACACTGGTTCTTAAGCGCATTTCTTCGCGCAGACTATGAGCATCAGCGGTTCGCGCGCTTCAGCACGGCGTGCAGCAGCACGTCGACGCCGGGCACCGTGTAGTCCGCCTCGATGTGCTCGGCCTCGTTGTGGGTGACGCCGTCGCGGCAGGGCGTGAAGAGCAGCGCCGTCGGGCAGATCCGCGACAGGTGGTAGGCGTCGTGCCCGGCCTGGCTGAGCAGGTCGCGGGTCGGCACGCCGAGCTCGGCCGCGCTCTCGCGGACCAGGGCGATGCAGTCGGGGTCGAAGCGCTCCTCGCCGAAGGTCCAGTCCTCGACGATCTCGATCTCGACCCGCGCCTTCTCCGCCGCCTCAGGAATCGCGGCGCGCAGCAGCGCCTCCATCTCGGCGGTCGCCTTGGGGTCGGGGTGGCGGAAGTCGCAGGTCAGCTGGGCCCAGTCGGAGATGATGCCGGCCTTGTTCGGCCAGACCTCGAGGCGCGCCGCCGTCGCCTTGCCCTCGCCCTCGGCGAACTTCCAGCCGATCTCGTTGACCGCGACGATCAGGTAGCCGGCGCCGACCAGGGCATTGCGGCGCTTGGCCATCGGCGTCGGGCCGCTGTGGGCGTTCTCGCCACGGATGTCGATGTTGAAGCCGCGGGTCGCGTAGCCGCCGGTGACGATGCCCAGCGGCACGCCCTCGGCCTCCAGGATCGGCCCCTGCTCGATGTGCAGCTCGAAGTAGGCGTCGAGCGGCCGGCCGCCGACCGGCGCCTTGCCGGCGTAGCCGATGCGCGCCAGCTCCTCGCCGAAGGACTTGCCGTCGTCGTCCCGGCGCGCCAGCACCCAGTCGAGCGCATGGACTCCCGCGAAGGCGCCGGAGGCCAGCATCGGCGGTGTGAAGCGGGCGCCCTCCTCGTTCGACCAGTCGATCAGCTCGATCGGCCGGCGCGTCTCGATGCCCTTGTCGTTGAGGGTGCGCAGGATCTCGAGGCCGGCGAGCACGCCCAGGATGCCGTCGTAGCGGCCGCCGGCGACCTGGGTGTCGAGGTGGCTGCCGACGACCACCGGCGGCAGGTCCGGCTCGGTGCCGGCGCGCCGGGCGCAGATGTTGCCGACGCCGTCGACCGTGACGTCGAAGCCGGCCTCGCGGCACCAGGCGACGAAGAGGTCGCGCATGTCGCGGTCGGCGTCGTCGAGCGCCAGGCGCTTCAGGCCGCCGGCGCGTCCGGGGCCGATCCGGCCCGACTCCTGCAGCGTCGACCAGAGCCGCTCGCGGTCGATGCGCAGCGCGTTGCTGCCCGGCCCTGCGCCCGTTCCCTTGCCGTCCATGCTCGGCCTCCTGCTACCGGCTTTCCGCTTCCGCGCGGATCTGGCTCAGCGACTTCAGCGGCGTGATCGCCTCGGGGTCGAGCATCAGGTGCAGCAGCGCCGGCCGGCCGGCGGCGCGCGCGCGCTCGAAGGCCGGGGCGAAGTCCTCGGTGCGCTCGACCCGCTCGCCGTAGCCGCCGTAGGCCTCGGCCAGCCTGACGAAGTCCGGGTTGTTCAGCGCCGTGGCGCTGACCCGGCCCGGGTAGTTGCGCTCCTGGTGCATGCGGATGGTGCCGTACATGCCGTTGTCGACGACGATGAAGACGACCGCGGCCTCGTACTGGGCGGCGGTGGCGAACTCCTGGCCGTGCATCAGGAAGCAGCCGTCCCCGGCGAAGGCCAGGACGGTGCGCTCGGGGTGGTGCAGCTTGGCGGCGACCGCGGCGGGCACGCCGTAGCCCATCGAGCCGGAGGTCGGCGCCAGCTGCGTGCCGAAGCGGCGGAAGCGGTAGAAGCGGTGGATCCAGGTCGCGTAATTGCCGGCGCCGTTGCAGAGGATGGCATCGGGCGGCAGCGTCTCGGCCAGCCAGTCGACCAGCTTCGCCATCTGCAGCGGCCCGACCGTCTCGACCGGCGCGTTCCAGTCCAGGTAGTCGCGATGCGCCTGCTCGGTCGCCGCCGCCCAGGCCGGCGGGCGCGGCGGCGTCAGCGACTGCACGGCGGCGGCGAAGGAGCGCGGGTCGGCGGCGATCGCCAGGCTCGGGCGGTAGACCCGGCCGAGCTCCTCGGGGTCGGGATGGACGTGGACGAGCCGGCCCTGGGGCTCGGGAATGTCGATCAGCGAATAGCCGCCGGTCGTCATCTCGCCGAGGCGCGGCCCGACGACGAGCAGCAGGTCGGCCTCGCGGACGCGCTTGCCGAGCTTCGGGCTGATGCCGATGCCGACGTCGCCGGCATAGCAGCCGTGGGTGTTGTCGAAGTGGTCCTGGCGCCGGAAGGCGGCGCCGACCGGCAGCTTCCAGGCCTCGGCGAAGCGCCGGAAGCGCTCGCAGGCGGTGGCGTCCCAGCCGGCGCCGCCGATCACGCAGAAGGGTCGCTCCGCGGTCTCGAGCAGCGCGCCGAGGCGCTCGAGCTGGCCCAGGCCCATGGCGCTCTCGGTCGGCTCGTAGGCGAGGCAGGCCGGCGCCGTCGCCCGGTCGCGCAGCATGTCCTCGGGCAGCGCCAGCACGACCGGGCCGGGCCGCCCGGAGGTCGCCGTGTGGAAGGCCCGGCTGACGAACTCGGGGATGCGCCGGGCGTCGTCGATCTCCGCGACCCATTTGGCCAGCTGGCCGTACATGCGCCGGTAGTCCACCTCCTGGAAGGCCTCGCGCTCCTGGTCGCCGCGCGCGACCTGGCCGACGAAGAGGATCATCGGCGTCGAGTCCTGGAAGGCGACATGGACGCCGGCCGAGGCGTTGGTCGCGCCCGGGCCGCGCGTCACGAAGCAGATGCCCGGGCGGCCGGTCAGCTTGCCGTAGGCGTCGGCCATCATCGCCGCGCCGCCCTCCTGCCGGCAGACGACCGGCCGAATCTCGGGCGCGTCGTAGAGCGCGTCGAGCACCGCCAGGTAGCTTTCGCCCGGCACGCAGTAGAGGGTCTCGACCCCGTGGGTCTTCAGGCACTGCACCAGGATCTCGCCACCGGTGCCTTCGAGGCTGGGACCTGCCATCGCGCGTCACGTCTCCCTAACGGATATCGGTCTTCGCCACTCTTCTAGCGCGTCGCGACGAAGCTGTCTTCCGCAGCCGCGCAGAGCCATGCGAAGATTGCCGCGACGGAAAGCCCCGGTCCGCACGTTAGGCTCTAGAGGTGGACAGGCGCCTGTCGCGGGGGTGGAAGCGCCCCCGCGCCTTTACCCTTGGGCTTGGCCACATAGCTTGAGCGGCGTAACCGCTTCCCGCAGTCTTCAGAAAAGGTAGCCGACGCCGATGGCGCAGACCGCGATGGCCCGGAGTTTCGAGGCCCCAGGGCCGGCGACCCCAGGCTGGGCTGCTTCCGCGGTCCAGGCCGGTCTGCGCGCGGCGCTCGCCGCCGTCCTCGCCGGCGGCGTCCTGCAGCTGGCTGGCCCGGCCGTTGCGCAGCAGGGAAGCGCCCGGCAGGACGCGCGGCCGGCCGTACCCGTCATCGTCAGGCAGGTCGTTCGCGACACCTTCTTCGACCGGGTCGAGGCGGTCGGCACCCTCAAGGCGAACGAGACCGTCGCGCTCAGCGCCACCGTCAGCGAGCGGATCGTCGAGCTGCTGTTCGACGACGGCCAGGAGGTCCAGGAGGGCGACCTGCTGGTCGTGCTGGAGCAGGCCGAGGAACGCGCCTCGGTCGAGGCCGCGGAGGCGGTGCTGGCCGAGCGACGCGCCTCCTTCAGCCGCTCCTCGCAGCTCCAGGAGCAGCAGTTCGCGACCGCCGCCCAGCTCGACGAGCGCCGCGCCGCGCTGCGGCAGGCCGAGGCCGAGCTCGACATCGCGCGCGCGCGCGTGCAGGACCGCGCCGTGCTGGCGCCCTTCGACGGCGTCATCGGCTTGCGCAATGTCAGCCTCGGCGCCCTGGTCGGCCCCGGCGACCGGATCGCCACGCTCAGCGACATCTCGACCCTGAAGCTCGACTTCGCGGTACCCTCGACCTTCCTGGCGACCCTCAGGCCCGGCCTGGCGATCAGGGCGCACTCGCCGGCCCTGCCCGAGCGCGAGTTCGAGGGCGTGGTCAGCAGCGTCGACACCTCGATCGACCCGGTGACCCGCTCGATCATGGTGCGCGCGCTGGTGCCGAACGAGGGCCTGCCGCTGCGTCCGGGCCTGGTCATGACCGTGGCCCTGCTGAAGAATCCGCGCGAGCCGCTGGTGCTCTCCGAGGAAGCGCTGGTGCCCTACGACCGGCGCAGCTTCGTTTTCGTCGTCTCGGACGAGGAGGGATCCCCCGTGGCCCGCCGCCGCCAGGTCGAAACCGGCGCCCGCCGGCCCGGCGAGATCGAGATCCTGGAGGGCCTCGTCGAAGGCGAGCGCGTCGTCGTCCACGGCACCCTCAAGCTCGAGGACGGCGACCCGGTCCGGGTGCTCGGCACCGAGACCGGGGAAACCTCGGTCACCGATATCCTGCAGGGCAAGGCCGGGGGCTGATCGGCCATGATGCTCTCCGATCTCTCGGTCAGGCGGCCGGTCGTCGCGGCAGTCATGAGCCTGCTGATCGTCGCCTTCGGCCTGGTCGCCTTCGAGCGCCTGCCGCTGCGCGAGTACCCGAACATCGACCCCCCGGTGGTCACGATCGACACCGAGTATCCCGGCGCCGCGGCGCAGGTCATCGAGACCCGCATCACCGAGGTCATCGAGGACCGCATCTCCGGCGTCGAGGGTATCGCCTTCATCGAGTCCTACAGCGAGGACGGCCGCTCGCGCATCACCATCGAGTTCAACGCCGCCCGGGACGTCAACGCCGCCGCCAACGACATCCGCGACCGGGTGGCCGGCGTCGTCGACCAGCTGCCGGCGGAGGCCGACCCGCCGGACATCCAGAAGGCCGATTCCAGCGACGACGTGATCATCTGGTTGAACTTCGCCGGCAAGGATCGCAGCGTCCTGGAGCTGAGCGACTATGCCGACCGCTTCCTGCTCGACCGCTTCTCGACCCTGGACGGCGTGGCGCGGGTGCGCCTCGGCGGCTCCCAGACCTATGCCATGCGGGTCTGGCTCGACCGCAACGCCCTGGCCGCGCGCGGCCTGACCGTCTCCGACGTCGAGACCGCGCTGCGCGCCGACAACGTCGAGCTGCCGGCCGGCTCGATCGAATCGATCGAGCGCAACTTCACGGCGCGCGTCGAGCGCGGCTTTCGCACCCCCGAGGACTTCGCCCGGCTGGTCGTGCAGCGCGGCGAGGACGGCTACCTGATCCGCCTGGGCGACGTCGCCCGGGTCGAGCAGGCGGCGGTCGAGACCCGCACCTTCTTCCGCGGCAACGGCGAGCCGATGGTCGGCGTCGGCGTCATCAAGCAGTCCCAGGCCAACACCCTGGAGGTGGCGCGCCAGGTCCGCGAGCTGGCGGCGAAGATCAATCCGACCCTGCCGCAAGGCCTGGAGCTGCGCCAGAGCTACGACAGCAGCGTCTTCATCCAGGGCGCCGTCGACGAGGTCTACAAGACCCTGGCGATCGCCATCGGCCTGGTGGTCCTGGTGATCTACCTGTTCCTCGGCAGCCTGCGCGCCATGCTGGTGCCGGCGGTGACCGTGCCGGTCTCCCTGATCGGCACCTCGATCCTGCTGTTCGCGCTCGGCTTCTCGATCAACCTGCTGACCCTGCTCGCCCTGGTCCTGGCCATCGGCCTGGTCGTCGACGACGCCATCGTCGTGCTGGAGAACATCCACCGGCGCATGGAGAGCGAGGGCGAGACGCCGCTGGTGGCCGCCTTCCGCGGCACCCGCCAGGTCGGCTTCGCCGTGATCGCGACGACGGCGGTGCTGATCGCGGTCTTCGTGCCGATCACCTTCATCGAGGGCGACCTGGGCCGGCTGTTCAGCGAGTTCGCCATCACCATGGCGGCGGCGGTCTTCCTGTCGTCCTTCGTCGCCCTGTCGCTGTCGCCGATGATCGCCTCGAAGGTGCTGAAGCAGGACGAGCAGGCCGGCATGCTGGCTCGGGTCGCCGACCGCGGCTTCGAGGCGACGAAGCGCGGCTACGTCCGGCTTCTGGGCCGCCTGCTGAAGGCGCCCTGGCTGGCCGTCCTGGTCTTCGCCGGGACCCTGACCGCCGGCTGGTGGCTCTACGAGCAGGTGCCCTCCGAATACGCGCCGAAGGAGGACCGCGGCGCCTTCTTCATCAGCGTCACGGGTCCCGAGGGCGCCTCCTTCGAGTACATCGAGGAGTACATGGACATCATCGAGGCGCGGCTGCTGCCCTACCTCGAGAGCGGGGAGTTCCAGCGCCTGCTGGTGCGCGCGCCGCGCGGCTTCGGCCGCATCGAGAATTTCAACTCCGGCTTCGTGGTGGTCGGCCTGGCCGACTGGAGCCTGCGGCGCAGCGCCTGGGACATCATGGCCGAGCTGCGCCGCGAGCTCGGCGACCTGCCCGGCGTCAACGTCGTGCCGATCATGCGCCAGAGCCTGGGCGGCGGCTCCAGCGTGCCGGTGCAGTTCGTGATCAGCGGCGGCACCTACGAGCAGCTCGGGGAGTGGCGCGACATCCTGCTGCGCGAGATCGAGGCCGACAACCCGGGGCTGGTCAACCTCGACCACGACTTCAAGGAGACCAAGCCCCAGATCGCGCTGTCGATCGACCGCGATCGCGCCGGCGACCTTGGCGTCAGCGTCAGCACCATCGGCCGGGCGCTGGAGACCTTCATGGGCGGCCGCACGGTGACGACCTACATCGCCGACGGTAAGGAGTACGACGTCCTGGTCGAGGGCGAGAAGAGCGACCAGAGCACGCCGACCGACATCAACAACATCTACGTGCGCTCCGACGCCTCGGGCGCGCTGGTGCCCCTGCCCGACCTGGTCACCATCCAGGAGTACGCCGGCGCCACGCAGCTCAACCGCTACAACCGCCTTCGCTCGATCACGATCAGCGCCAACCTGGCCGAGGGCTACACCCTGGGCGCGGCGCTGGAGTACTTGAACGGCCTCGCCCGCCAGGAGCTGCCGGAGCAGGTCGTCCTTTCCTACAAGGGCCAGTCGCGCGACTTCGCCGAATCCGGCGGCTCGCTGGTCTTCGTCTTCCTGCTCGGCATCGTCGTGGTCTTCCTGGCGCTCGCCGCCCAGTTCGAGAGCTTCCTCCACCCGGTGGTGATCATGCTGACCGTGCCGCTGGCCATCGCCGGGGCCCTGTGCGGCATCTGGCTGACCGGCGGCAGCCTCAACATCTACACCCAGATCGGCCTGATCATGCTGGTCGGGCTGGCCGCCAAGAACGGCATCCTGATCGTCGAGTTCATCAACCAGCTGCGCGAGGAAGGCCGGGAGTTCGGCGAGGCCGTGGTCGAGGCCTCGGGCATCCGCCTGCGCCCGATCCTGATGACCGCCATCACCACCGCGGCCGGCGCCGTCCCCCTGATCGTCTCGACCGGGGCCGGCGCCGAGACGCGCTCCGCGATCGGCGTCGTGGTGCTGGCGGGCATCGCCTCGGCGACGCTGCTGACGCTCTTCGTCATCCCGCTGATCTACTTCCTCGTCGCACGCGGCACGCCGGAGCGCGGCGCCGTCGCGCGCCGCCTCGAGGACGAGCTGGACCGGCACCACCGGCCGCTGCTGACGCTGCGGCCCGGCGAGCGCGACGCGGCCGAATAGCGCAACCGCTAGGCCGTTCCCCAACGCTGCCGTCTGCACTAGTGTGCCGGCCGAAGAAGCTCGAGGCCGGTGCGACGCCGCCGGCCCGCAGGGGAGAGGAGAGCCGATGCAGGCGACGCTGGCGGCGGGCCATGCGCTGCATTTCCGCGACGAGGCCGCAGCCGACGCGGACCGCGATCTGCCGGCCCTGGTCTTCACCAATTCGCTCGGCACCGACCTGCGCGTCTGGGACCCCCTGCTGGCGCACCTGCCCGGCGCGGGGCGCCGGCTGCGCTTCGACCAGCGCGGCCACGGCCTGTCCGACTGCCCGCCCGGCCCCTACGACATCGACGGCCTCGCCGACGACCTGGCCGCCCTGCTCGAGGAGCGCGGCATCGGCCGCGCGGTCCTGGTCGGCCTCTCGGTCGGCGGCATGGTCGCCCAGGCCTTCGCGGCACGGCATCCCGAGCGCGTGCCGGCCCTGGTGCTCTGCGACACGGCGCACCGGATCGGCAGCGCCGAGATGTGGCAGCAGCGCATCGAGGCCCTGGAAACCGGCGGCCTGGAGTCCCTGGCGGAGCCGATCCTGGAGCGCTGGTTCTCGCCCGCCTTCGGCGCCGAGCGGCCGGCCGAGCGTGCGCTCTGGCGCAACATGCTGACGCGCACGCCGCTCGAGGGCTACCTCGCGACCTGCGCGGCGATCCGCGACGCCGACCTGACCGAGGGCGCCGCGGCCCTGACCATGCCGACGCTCTGCCTGGTCGGCAGCGCCGACGGCGCGACGCCGCCGGCCCTGGTGCGCGAGCTGGCCGGCCTCCTGCCCGACGCCCGCTTCGCCGAGATCCCCGGCGCCGGCCACCTGCCCTCGGTCGAGGCGCCGGCCGCCATGGGCCGCCTGATCGCCGATTTCCTGAAGGAGCGGAAGCTTGCCTGAGGACCGCTACGAGGCCGGCATGGCCGTGCGCCGCGAGGTGCTGGGCGGCGACCACGTCGCCCGCGCCGAGGCCGGCAAGACCGCCTTCGACGCGGACTTCCAGCGCTTCATAACCGAGATCGCCTGGGGCTCGCTCTGGTCGCGGCCGCACTTCACCCGGCGCGAGCGCAGCCTCGTCACCATCGCGCTGCTCGCCGGCCTCGGCCGCGAGGAGGAGCTGGCCCTGCACCTGCGCGCGATCCGCCGCACCGGCGCCAGCGAGGAGGACGTCCGCGAGGTGCTGCTGCACGTCGCCGTCTACGCCGGCGTGCCGGCCGCCAACAGCGCGATCCGCATCGCCAAGGCGATCTTCGCCGAGGCCCAGGGCTGAGACGCAATCCAGAGCGAACCACCGGGAAATCACAGATGGCCGGCACCGACGAGTTCTACCCGCGCAACCGCGAGATCCATCCGCCCGCCTTCGCGCCGGGCTACAAGACCAGCCTGACGCGCTCGCCGCGCTTCGCGCTGCTGGCGCTCGAGCAGGGATTGGGCGACGTCACCGGCCCGGCCTTCGGGCAGGACGCCCTGGGCGCGCTCGACAACGACCTGATCCGCAACTTCGGCGAGGGCGGCGACGCCATCGGCGAGCGCATCCTCGTCCACGGCCGCGTGCTCGACGAGAACGCCCGGCCGGTGCCCGACGCCCTGGTCGAGGTCTGGCAGTGCAACGCCGGCGGCAAGTACCGCCACGTCAACGACCGCTACCTGGCGCCGCTCGATCCGAACTTCGGCGGCTGGGGCCGCTGCATGAGCGACGCCGAGGGCTACTACTTCTTCCGCACGATCAAGCCGGGGCCCTACCCCTGGCGCAACCGGATCAACGACTGGCGGCCGGCGCACATCCACCTGTCGATCTTCGGCGAGGCCTTCTGCCAGCGCCTGATCACCCAGCTCTACTTCGAGGGCGACCCGCTGATCCCGCGCTGCCCGATCCTCAACGCGATCGAGGACAAGTCCGCGGTCGAGCGCCTGGTCGCCCACCTCGACCCCGAGGCCGGCGTGCCGCTCGACAGCCTCGCCTACCGCTTCGACGTCGTCCTGCGCGGCCGCCGCCAGACCCTGTTCGAAAACCGCTTGCAGGGAGCCTGAGCGGCCATGACCGAGAGCCACCGCTTCCACCGCCTCCAGGAGACGCCCTCGCAGACCGCCGGGCCGTTCCTGCACATCGGCCTGGCGCCGGCCGCCGCCGGCCTGCCCGAGGGCAGCCAGGCCCAGGACAACGTCATCGCCGGGGCCGCGGCCGACGGCGAGCGCATCCGCATCGAGGGCTACGTCCTCGACGGCGCCGGCCACAAGGTCAAGGACGCCGCGCTCGAAGTCTGGCAGGCCGACGCCCGGGGCGCCTATCCCGGCGGCCCGCTCGGCGCCGCGCCCTTCCGCGGCTGGGGCCGCGCGGTCACCGACTTCAGCACCGGCCTCTACTGGTTCGAGACGGTCAAGCCCGGCCCCGTCGCCGGGCGCGCCGGCCCCGACGGCAAGGCCAGGCCCTCGGCGCCGCACCTGACCCTGTGGATCGTCGCGCGCGGCATCAACATCGGCCTCACCACCCGCCTCTACTTCGACGACGAGGCCGAGGCCAACGCCCGCGACGCCGTGCTCGGCCTGGTCGAGCACGCCGGCCGCCGCGACACCCTGATCGCCCGCCGCGAAAGCCGCGGCGGCGAGACCGTCTACCGCTTCGACATCGTGCTCCAGGGCGAGGGCGAGACGGTCTTCTTCGACGTCTGAGCCGGGCCTTCGAGCTCCCACGCCCCTCGACGGGCTCGGGACGAAGCGGGGGTATGGACTGGGCGCTAGGTCGGCTGAGGCTAAAGCGACCTCGACACCGGCACCCAAGGTCGCTTCGTCCCGAACCTGTCGAGGGGCGTGAAGGCACAGCTCCCGGCACACCCGCGCTGCCCCCGATTTCCAGATGACGCCACGGCCCTTCTCCGGCATGTTGACATAACAACATGAGGGGAAGCCTCCGATGCGGAAGTCCCGCACCCAGGTCGGGATCGTCGGCGCCGGGCCGGCCGGGCTGGTGCTCGCCCAGCGCCTGGCGCGCCACGGCGTCGAGTCGGTGGTGCTGGAGCGCCGCGACCGCGCCTACGTCGAGGCGCGCATCCGCGCCGGCGTCCTGGAGCAGCACACGGTCGAGCTGCTCGCCGAGCTCGGCGTCGGCGCGCGCCTGAAGCGCGAGGGCCTGGTCCACGAGGGCCTCGAGATCTGCCTCGACGGCGAGCGCAGCCGTCTCGATCTGGCGGCCGCGACCGGCGGCAAGAGGGTCACGGTCTACGGCCAGACCGAGGTCACCAAGGACCTGATCGCGGCGCGCCTGGCCGCCGGCCTGCCGCTGGTCTTCGAAGCCGAGGAGGTGCGGCCGCTCGACCTCGACGGCGAGCGCCCGCGCCTGCTCTACCGCAAGGAGGGCGTCGAGCACGAGCTGACCTGCGATTTCGTCGCCGGCTGCGACGGCTTCCACGGCGTCTGCCGGGCCAGCCTGCCCGAGGGCGCGCTCAGCCTGTTCGAGCGCAGCTACCCCTTCGCCTGGCTCGGCGTCCTGGCCGAGGCGCCGCCGGCCGGCGAGGAGCTGATCTACGCGCGCAGCGCCCGCGGCTTTGCGCTCTACTCGATGCGCTCGCCGACGGTGGCGCGCCACTACCTGCAGTGCCGGCCCGACGAGGACCTGGCGCAGTGGCCGCTGCCGCGGATCTGGGACGAGCTGCGCCGGCGCCTCGGCCGCCACGGCGACCTGATCGTCGAGGGGCCGGTGACCGACGTGTCCGTGACGCCGATGCGCTCCTTCGTCGCCGAGCCGATGCGCCACGGCCGCCTGTTCCTGGCCGGCGACGCCGCCCACATCGTGCCGCCGACCGGCGCCAAGGGCCTGAACCTCGCGGTCGTCGACGTGCGCTACCTCTCGGACGCCCTGATCGAGTTCTACGAGAGCGGCAGCCAGGCCGGCCTGGAGGCCTACTCCGACAAGGCCCTGGCCCGGATCTGGAAGGCCCAGCGCTTCTCCTGGTGGATGACCTCCCTGCTCCACACCTTCGGCCCCGAGCAGGCCTTCGAGGACCGCATCCGCCAGGCCGAGCTGTCCTACCTGCTGTCGAGCGAGGCGGCGCGGACGGCGCTGGCCGAGAACTACGTCGGGCTGCCGCTCTGAGAGGCGCGACGACGCGGTCTGTCCCTTGCGGGCGTGGCGCCTGCGATCCCACGCTCGCATGGTTCGACAAGCTCACCATGAAGCGAGGGAAGCGTCCGCGCAGGCTGGATCCGCGCTGGCATGGTCGACAAGCTCACCATGAAGCGAGGGAAGCGTCCGCGCAGGCTGGATCCGCGCTGGCATGGTCGACAAGCTCGCCATGAAGCGAGGGAAGCGTCCGCGCAGGCTGGGTCCGCGCTTGCATGGTCGACAAGCTCGCCATGAAGCGAGGGAAGCGTCCGCGCAGGCTGGGTCC